>CAZAQM010000208.1:0-3560 GCA_964487385.1 uncultured Dethiobacter sp. | reverse complement strand
TCATATTATAATAATATATATTTGATATCAATATAATATCACATACCTTGTAGAGGAGGAGTTTTATATGTCATCGTTGGCCAAACAAAGCGTAAAGCAAATGCACGATGTGGAGGTTGAGCTGAAGGCCGGGAGCGGAATGGCCATGCTCCTGCTGAACATTGCCCTGATGATCGCCGCCCTCGTCGGTTTTGTTTACGGTATCATCTTCATCACTAATGACACCAGCTTGGTTACCGGGGTCGTTCTGCTCGTTGCCTGTTCCCTGTATCTTTTTTTTGTCGGCCCGCTCCTTTTTGTCGGCCTGAAGGTACTTAAACCTAATGAGGCACTGGTGCTAACCCTTTTCGGCAAGTATTATGGCACGCTGAGAGGCGAGGGATTTTTCTTTGTCAACCCCTTTGCCTCTGCCGTCAATCCCGCCGCAGCCGCCACATCCACCGGGAAGCTGTCGGCTGAACAGTCCATATCCTCCCTCAAAGGTGTAGCTGTGGCAACGAACCAGCGCCCGGCACCGGTAAATAAAAAAATCTCCCTGAAAGCCATGACCCTCAACAATGACAAACAAAAAATCACCCAATCATCATCGGGATCGTCGTCATCTGGAAAGTGGTGAACACGGCCAGGGCAGTCTTTAATGTGGATAACTATACGGAGTATCTTTCCATTCAATGCGATTCCGCCCTGCGCAATATCGTCCGTCTCTACCCCTATGACACATCGGGGGACGATAATAACGAAAAAACCCTGCGCGGCAGCAGCATGGAGATCGCTGAAAAATTAAAAGAGGAAATTCAAGAGAAGGTTACTATCGCCGGCCTGGAAATCCTGGAAGCAAGGATCACCCATCTCGCCTACGCCCCGGAAATTGCTTCCGCCATGCTGCAAAGGCAGCAGGCCTCGGCAATCATCGACGCCAGACAGATGATCGTGGAGGGGGCTGTGGGCATGGTGGAAATGGCCCTCAACAAGCTCAGCGAAAACGGCATCGTGCAATTGGACGAAGAGCGCAAGGCAGCCATGGTCAGCAATCTGCTCGTGGTGCTTTGCGGGAACCGGGATGCCCAGCCGGTCGTTAATAGCGGCTCATTATACTAATAAGCATAAGGGGCGTGGTAAGGGAACGAAGATAGATGACAAACAAGGAAAAGGATAAAAAACAAAAACAAATTTTGCTGCGGCTATCGACCTCCCTTTGGCAGGAATTAGCAACCTGGGCGGCCGATGATTTTCGCTCGATCAACGGACAGATCGAATACCTGCTGACTGACTGCGTGAGGCAACGCAAAAAAGGCCGGGAACAAAGTGCATTGAAATCCGGTCCTGCGGCTAAAGACAGCGGTATGGATTGATATGGACAATGACATCACCGATATAATGGCAGTGATCCATTAGTGCGCTTTTAGCATTTTGGGCGATGAAGTGGCCATGCTCAATCGTCTTATGGGCATCTACCTCAATAGCCAGATCTACCAGAACATTTTTTCCCACGTAGCGTGCCTTTATCCAGGTTACGGCTTCGATCCCCTCCACTTCCAACAATATATCGGTGAAAAGATCCATTTTTTCTGTTTCCGGTGAGGAGTCCATAAGCTTCTTGATGGCCTCCTTCAAAATTGTAACGGCAATCTTAATGATGAGGAAAACCACAACGATGCCAGCCACCGGATCGAGGTAGCGAAGCTGCGGAATATGGAGAATATCCCCCACCATACTCCCGGCGATACCGGCAAAGGCTCCCATCGAAGAGAAGGCATCGGAACGGTGATCCCAGGCATTGGCCAGAACAGCGTCGCTTCTTATTTTTTCTCCCTCAGCACATGTAACACGGAACATGATTTCTTTGACGAAAATGGACACTCCGGCAGCAACAAGGGCAATGGGCGAGGGGGCCGAAGGAATTCCCGCGGAGATTGCCGCAAGTATATCCCTAAGGATAAAAGCGCTGGCGGCAACCAGGGTCAGCCCCACAAAGGCGGCGGAGAGATGTTCAACTTTTCCGTGGCCGTAATGGTGATCGGCATCCTCAGGCCTGCCGGATATTTTCAGGCTGATATAGACGACGAGCGTGGCAATAATATCGGAAAGAGAATGATAAGCATCGGCCAGCATGGCCTTGCTGCCCCCCGCGTAACCAGCAAAACCCTTAAAAAGGCACAGGGCGATATTTCCGATGATGCAAAGCATGGTAATTTTTTCTGCTCTTTTATTGCCTTCCCTTTCCCCAAACGTTTCCATAATAAACCCCTCCACAATATTTTATGAAAGAGTTTGCAAAAAAAACCTGCGGGCTCCTTGCAGCACCCCAGGTTTACTAAAGAGCAATCCCGCTAGGATGAATATATACTTGCCACTAAAAGTACTCCTTTAAAAAAAATGTTGGTTTTTCCCCAATAACCGCCATACAAGTACAATCTTTGCCATCAATACACTGGGATCATTTGTTTCGCTTTTTATAAAGGGTATTTACCTCCGGGTTTCTATCCCCAAATGTCTCCATAATTTCCGCCATTATTTTTTTCCTCTCCAAACCTTCCTGCTCCCTTTTCTTAATCAGCTTGTATACCCCAAAAACGGGGGATGGGCCAATTTCTGATGAAAAGTGACCGATGCCTTGGTTCCAGGCAAAAAGAGAGAAGAGCTCATCCAGCTCCGCCACCGTAACTCCTAGGGAATATGCCTTGATAAGCTCCCTGGTGGCTTGTCTGAACCGGGAGGCGCCGATGGCATTGCTCATGGAGAAAAGCAGTTTTGTCTTGAGATCTATGGCCGGATCCTTTTTCTCCCAGATAAACTCCCAAAAATCGACAACCGTGCCGGCAAGCATATCGTCAACCATTTTGTAGTTCAGGATGGCAGTTGGTTTAAAAGGCATATCCGCCCCGCTTTCAAAGGTAATCGGTTTCAATTCGGTCCGGTAAAAATAGCATCTATATTCATGATCAGAAATCTTTTCCGTCACATGTTCAAAACCTAGATCTTTCAGAGCCGAATATAGTGGCTTGGGCTCAAAGCTCTGCACAACGCATATTCCCTCGCCCTGTTCCACCTTTTGCGCTTTGTGCAGGATCATCGGCAAAAAGTTGTTAGTCAGGTTTCGCACATCGATTACATCAAAAGTCGATTTTTTATCTTCCCAGCCAGTTGTCATAATTATTCCCCTCCCGTATTGGGTTGCTTGCAGGCATCCTTTTTAGGCATTTGCCAAAAAAAATTATTTATTTAATTATGGATCAGGAACTATTAAAAAGCAAGCCACCGCTCACCGGTCCCTTACCATCCCGCATTTGCCGGAGATGACGAAGCCTTATGCGGAGATCATCTTTGAACATCATCTGGCACATTACAAGGCGGAGATCGGTTGGGCTCTGCATCTCGGGGATGAAGCAGGTGCTATAATTCGCAGTAGAAAGGCCGCAGGCAACCCATGCGGAAAAGTTTCCGCAGCGTTGCGCCAAGAAGGCCGGGCCGGCGAGAATCCAAACGCAAGAATACATTTGCCCCCGGCCAATCAGAAAACATCCTATGGCCGGTCACAAAATTGTGACAAAGTAAATATA
>CAZAQM010000207.1:0-3570 GCA_964487385.1 uncultured Dethiobacter sp. | reverse complement strand
GTGCCGGCACTCTCAGGTGAGGCACTGACGGCCAGTGTATATGTTACTGTTGGCGCAGATCCGCCGCTCCCGCCTCCAGTTGGCGCCGGCTCCGGCGGTGTTGGTGCAGGCGGTTTCGGAGGCAGTGATTCAGATTGAGGTTCTTCCGGCAGTACCTCTTCGGCTATCTTTTGAATAAGTTCATCCGTAACCTTTCCAGCGGCCTGCTGCAGGGTTTCTTGCAGGCCCGCTTCTTCTGCTTGCTTGGTTACCTGTTCGCGCTGCTCCGCAGCAGTTTTCTCCTGTTCCGCTATCTGTTCCTGGCGTTCCGCTCGTTCAGCAGCTTTTGCCTTTTCCTCCTCCCGCAACGATTTGGCTTCCTCTTTTATCTGCTCCGGAGTGAGGTCTTCTATTTTGTCTTTTAATTCATCAAGTTTTTCCTTTTCCTGAGCAAGCTGTTGCCGTTCTTTATCAACATTTTTTACCATTTCCAGACGGCTTTCCATCTCGTTTTGCAGTTGCTGTTGCAGTGATTGGAGTTGACTAATTCTTGCAGGATCCGTTTCCTGCTCGAGCTGTTGTTTCAAAAGCTCCAGCTCCTGGGTGATGAGCACCAGGTTTTTCAGTTCTTCGAGCACTTTTAATTCGCTTTGTTGAAGCTGATAGGCTTTAACTTCTGTTTCTATTTCCACATACGCGGCGGGAAAATCCTCCACGAGGCTATCCTTTTCAAAGTCGTCCACGTTCAGCGCATCGATGGGGGCCGGCAAGGGCGGGGGGGCGTCTGTTGAAAACAATATTTGCTGGAAGGGGCTTACGGTCGTTTCCTGTTGTTGCGAAGGCGGCGGAGGGGGAGGGGGCCCGGCGTCACCGCCTGTACTTTCCTGCTGATCGCCCTGCGACGGCGATAACCCGACCAGGCCGGTGTAGACACGCACTATGGTATCGAGAAAACTTTCCACGTTAATGTAGAACTGGGTTCCCCGCACACTGGCGACAGCGGCCGGGGTATTTACTTCAAAACGTGAGTTGCGTTTAGCTACTTCCCTGGTGTTGTTCCAGATGCTGCCCCGGCCAACATTAAGGACAGTAGTTTCGGAACCGTCCGCTCCCGTGCGGGAAAGAGCGGCTATATCTACGCGGCTGTTTGGGCCGACACGGCTGATGCTGCCATCATCGTACTTCAGTTCGCATGTGCCGTCGCTGCCGGTGATGATGCGGTCGCCGTTTTTTATCTCCATATTTTTTTTTGCGGGAACGGCAACGGCCTGTCCCGCAGCCTGCACGAGGACAGATCCGCTCATTGAGCTTATAATAGCCCTTCGGGGGGTGGTGTCGTTCTGGGCAGAAACAGGCATGGCGACTGCGGTAAAAAGAATAAGAACAAAAATGACCGTTAAAAAGTATTTTATGAATGCATAATGTTTTAAATAGAGGCCGAAAAAATTTTTATTGGTTTTCATAATTATCTTACCCCCGTATATTAAGTGGCTAAATTAAACAAAAATTATAAATAGGAATTTCCGGTTATCATAAAGTTTGCGGCAAAAAATTTTAACTGCCATTAACCAATATTTTCTACGTTTTTCTTTCTTTTCCTTTAGGAAAGCAAAGGCTGCGGAAAATATTTATTCTATGCTTTACTATATCATATGCTATATATTGTTATAACAATAACGGTCTTTCCCTATAGGAGGCAGTATTCTGCGGATCTTTGTCTAGAGGGATGAAAGAGGCTAAACTACAGCGGACAGGAGGGGCTTCCAAGCATGATTGGGATTTAGGAGATGAAATGAGATTTACTTGTGAGGATACAGGGATAAACGTTAACACCGCAACAATACGCAAGGCTGGACAACAAGCCTCGGCCAACCGATAGCTGTTCGCGTAAGCCTTTTCTTATGAGGCCATTTCCACCCTGTTTTTACCCTTTTCTTTGGCTAGGTAGAGTGCCTTATCTGCCTGCGAAAAATAAATATCCGTTCCGTATTTTTCTGTTGCCTGCAGCAAAGAGACGCCGAAGCTGGCGGTAATATATGACGAATCCGGGCCAGTGGCAAATTTTTTTTCGGCAACTAGTTTTCTTAGTTTCTCCGCAAATAAAAAACCTTCTTCCAAAGAAATTTTTGGTGCCAGGATAATAAATTCCTCGCCGCCAAATCTGGCTACAGTGTCGGCTTCCCTAACATTGCCGACAATGAGCTCTGCCAGTTGTTTTAGCACCTGGTCCCCTACATGATGGCCGTAGGTGTCGTTAATACTTTTAAAGTCATCGATGTCAAAAATAATAATCACCGATTTGTGTCCGTAACGCTGCACGGAGGAAAACTCTTTTTCAAGCATTTTGTCAAAGAAATGCCTGTTGTAAAGATTAGTCAACTGATCATAATAAGCCAGGCGTTCCAATTGCTTTTGTTGTCTTTCTATACGTCGTTTTTGGGTGATATTGGTATAAAATGACTGCCAAATCATGATGCTCAGAAAAAGACTGAGGAATATAGTGGTGATTCCATTGACCCTGTTGGAAAGCAGTACTTGTGGATTCGCGGTAGTTAAGGCGATTAAAAAATAATAGGCCAGGTAGGAAGCCAAAAAAATGATGGAAGAAATTAATGGCCTGATCAAAAAAACAGCACCGACGACGATGCTAACGAGCATAAAGGGTGTGATATTTGTCGTAACCAGCTGATCGATGGTCACGATGACAACGCCAGAGGCCATGGTAAAAACCGGTATTATGTGCTGTAAAGCATGCATGGCTGCATTTGCCTCTTTCCTGTCCTTTAATTGATGGGCAACAAAAAAAACTCCCACCCAAAAAACGAGTATGGTGAAATGGGAGGCAATAATGCCCTGGCTCCATGCCTTTGGCTCAGGAGCACTGCCAGTAAAAAGCAAAATATTTAGAATGCGAAGAGGGATGATGATTAACGATAAATAATAAATCCTTTTTATATTAATCAGGGCGATATCGTTTGTAATGCTGTTATTTTTGCGGTACATCTCTGCTATTTTTATTGTTATTGCAGCCGGGAACCGCTCTTTTTTTAATGTTTCATCCATATACTCCACCCCGTTGGATAATTATCAACAAAATAATCTTGCAGTTTAAAAATATATCCCTCCCGGGATACCTGCTTTGCTGGCTGCCGATCTGTCGGCTGACCAGCCAAAGTCACCGTCCCCGCGGTTGGTCCCTGGTCAGCGGGCGCCGCCGCCCCCTCCGCCGCCGCCCCCCCCTCCGCTGCCGCCGGAAAAACCGCCTCCGCCACCGGAAGCGGAGGAGGAAGGGCTCAAGGCGCTGCGGAACGATTGCTGCAGGGAAGAAGTAAGGTTGTCAAATCCGGCAGGGTTGGCCAGGGCCATGCGGTACCAGGCTGTGCCGGCCAGATGGGTATGATCCTGCATTTGCGGATAAACCACTTTCAGCTGTTTCATCACCTGCTTTGCCACCCCCATTGCCACGGCATAAACCAGATAATGTTCCCATATTTCCAGGGCCGGGATGGTGGAGCGTTCCAGTTCGGAAAAGTGCAGCAGAAACCGTTTAAAAGCTTTCCATTTGGCATAATGATCCGCTCCGGCAGGGGT
>CAZAQM010000206.1:0-3610 GCA_964487385.1 uncultured Dethiobacter sp. | reverse complement strand
AACCAACCTTAGTTTAACATAATCCGTCCTTCCAGTCAAAAAGCATGAAGTTCCTAGCAACTCCTAGCCGCTCCCGGCGGCAACCTCCAGGCTGCGCAGAAAAAGGAGTGCTTCGTCCAGCGTATCCACGGAGATTAAGTTGATTTTTCGTGCAACACCGGCAGCTTCCTCATAATTTTCCCTGGGTACAAGAAAATATTTTATTCCAGCCATTTCCGCTGCCGCTACTTTCTGTTTTACGCCCCCGATAGCCCCAACCTTTTCATTTAAAGAAATGGTCCCCGTTCCGGCGATATTATTGCCGCCGGTTAAATTTTCAGGGACAAGCCGATCCAGCAATTCCAGAACAAACATCATCCCCGCGGAGGGACCGATAACCGGGCCTGTATCGATATCGATCTCCAACGGCAGCAATGGCTGCCAGTTCATCGTGCGAACGTAAATCTTCAGGGCAGCTTTCTTGGGAAGATCGGTATGGGGAACGGTGGAAACATAAAAATCCTTTAATACTTCATCGCGCTGTATGGTCAACATTACCTCTTCGCCGATATTCTTATCCTGAACCAGTGAGACGACCTCTTCAGCTAAAGTTACCTTCTCCCCGCCAATCGATTTGATAACGTCGCCGGGCTGCAAAATACCCTCTGCCGGACTCCCAGGAATGAGATCCACGATCTCCACTCCATCGCTGACGATGGGAACCTCATAGCCGGCTTTGCGCAAGGAGATAATCTGCGCTAGATATTTGCTTTCCTGCATCATGCCCTGCATAAGCTTGTTATATTCCTCTAAAGACATGTTTGGCGGTATCACCCCGGAGATGGGACGCAGATCGAATAAGGGATTGACAGCTCCATAGAGGAGCAACCATAAATTGGCCTGCTGCTGGGCAACGGTGACCATAAAAAACTGCCCTTCCTCCTCCCGGGCCTTCCCCTCAACGTGAATCATTTCCCCCAATTCCTCTGTGGAACCCGGTTTTATCAAGTAATAGTTTGTTTGTACCAATATTCCTATGAAAGCCACCAAAAGAATAATAAAAAATATCCTTAACTTTTTTTTCAAACTTTTAACCCGCCTTTTATCAATGGATAGATCCCCAACACCTTATATTATAATCCAAAAACCGGGATTTAAAAACCTTAATTACAAAAAACGGACTAATTCTTCGCAAGTTCTATCTGTGATGGATAAGCATAAATTTATTGTAAGCATTGCTTAATTTCCTTTAGTGAGGTAACGGAATGTTAGCGAAGAGGCAACTGCTTTCTTTTTATCTTCCGGCAATCCTGGCCCTGTTTTTAACGATCGGCATGATCTTTTTCCCGAAAGAAGCCTTTGAGGCCTCCCTCAGCGGTTTGGCTATCTGGTGGAACATAGTTTTTCCTGCCCTGCTTCCCTTCTTTGTTTTCTCCCAACTCTTAATCGGCCTCGGGGTTGTGCATTTCCTGGGTGTTTTGCTGGAGCCCATCATGCGCCCCCTTTTTAACGTTCCCGGCGCCGGATCATTTGTCCTGGCTATGGGCCTGGCCTCCGGTTACCCTATCGGTGCAGTGCTGACCACCCAACTCAGGGAACAAAATCTATGCAACAAGGTGGAGGCGGAACGCCTCGTAAGTTTCACCAATACGGCTGATCCCCTCTTTATGTTTGGTGCTGTAGCCGTAGGGATGCTTCATGCCCCTTCCACGGGGATGATCATCGCCCTGGCCCACTATGCCTCCAGCCTTTCGGTAGGGCTCATCATGCGTTTTTATGGCCGGGATAAGACGAGAAGACCTAAAGAAAAAACACGGCAAAATTTGCCCTTGGGAATATTTCGCCGTGCTCTTGCGGCCCTCGTTGAGGCAAGACAAAAGGATCGCCGCCCTTTTGGAAAAATGCTGGGAGAAGCCATTATCCAATCAGTAAATACCCTGCTCCTGGTCGGCGGCTTTATCATGCTCTTTTCGGTGATACTCACCATGCTGGATCTTTCCGGGATTGTTACAGCTATTGCCTCCCCGGTTTCCAAACTCCTGATCCTAATAAAAATGGATCCCTCTTTATCCCCATCTCTAATCCGGGGGATATTTGAACTCGATCTGGGCTGCCAGATGGCCGGAACGCTTCAGGGCGTTGCCCTTGGGGAAAAACTCATCATCGTCAGCGCCATAATAGCATGGAGCGGCCTTTCTGTCCTCGCCCAGGTGGCGAGCATTACCAGCTCAACAGATCTGAGCATCATCCCCTATATTTTTGCCAGGATAATACACGCCATATTAGCAGGAATATATACTTTCCTTCTGCTGGGCCCTCTGCAAATTTTCCGGACAACAGATAACGCTCAGCATGTCTTCCTGCAGACCATACCACAGGGTACTATTCCTTACTGGTATAGCAGAACAATATTCATGGGAGGCAGGGCCATTTTTATGCTGCTTATTTTAACCGCCATTTCTCTCCTGCTTTATTATGTAGGGAAATATAAAACAAAAAAAGGCAGCAATTTACGATTTAATCGATTTTAGCGCCTTTATTTTGTCCAAAATGATCCCGTGGACCTCCTGTGGAACCATTCCGCCGATATCGCCTCCGTATCCGGCAACTTCCTTGACAATACTGGAACTGATAAATGAATAGATATTATTCGTCATCATAAACATAGTTTCAATATTGCAATTCAAATTTCTGTTGGCCAGCGCCATTTGAAACTCCATCTCAAAATCAGAAACCGCCCGCAAGCCCTTAATGATGATGCTGGCATTGATCTTTTCAGCATAGTCGATCAGCAGCCCGTCAAAGCTGTCAACCGCCACGTTGGGAAACTTTTTAACCATAATCTTGAGCATGTCAACACGCTCTTCCATTTTAAAAAGAGGAACCTTTCTAGGGTTCCCCAAAACTGCTACTGTAAGGTGATCGAACACTTTGGCAGCCCGCTCGACAATATCCAAATGCCCATTGGTAACAGGGTCAAAACTGCCGGGATAGATAGCACGTACCAAAATAATTGCCCCCTTTCACTGGCGGGATCCTAAAATATATAATGCCGTATCCCCGTAAACCTTTTTCCGTTGCAGCATAAATGGGGAAAAGCCCCAGCTTCCGTCATCATAGCTTGGCCTTTCCACGCCTATAATTCCACCCTCTTCGAGCAACCTTCCTTCCCAAAGCAAGAAAAGAATCTCAGAGATCTTATCATATCTGTAAGGCGGATCTATGTAAATAATATCGAAATATTCTTCATTCTTCGAAAGATTGGGGAGCAAACGACGCGCATCACCTCGGTAGACGCTCGCCCTTTCCTGCATTTTGGCCAGTTTTATATTTTCCTGGATTATTTTTACCGCATCCCGGTCCTCGTCAATAAAGATACATTTTTCTGCCCCTCTGCTCAGTGCCTCCAGGCCTAGCCCCCCGCTCCCGGAAAATAAATCCAAAAAAAGGGCTCCCTGGATGCTTTCCTGTGCGATATTGAAAAAGGCTGCTCTAACCTTTGCAGAAGTTGGCCTTATTTTCTTCCCCGGCGGGGATTTAAGCCTCATGCCCCTGGCTGAACCGGAAATAATCCTCATATGCCACCTCCTTTAACTTGCCGGATGGTATTTTACCATTTTCGCAGTAAAAA
>CAZAQM010000205.1:0-3629 GCA_964487385.1 uncultured Dethiobacter sp. | reverse complement strand
GCCCGGCGATACGCCCAGGCGGGCGTAGCTTTCCAGCATTTTTTCCAGCACTTCCCGGGGTTTGGGAAACGATGTCGCTGCGTTGTCCAGATAGATTGTAGCGCCGTCCATAAATCCACTCCCTAGAACTTTTAAAGACAGTTTTTCGGGTTGGGCAGTCCCGCAATACGGCGGGCGCCGTATTTGATACCCCTGGGAAAAAGCCTCTCGATCTCCAGCAGGCTAAAAGAGGTACCCTTGGTCAGCTGCCGGTTTAGCGGCGCCCTGCCGTTATTGTAATAAAAATCCCTTAGGAAAAAAATCACCCGCCAGTGGTCTCCCCCCAGCAGATCGAGTCCGCTTTCTCGGGCTAAAGCTTCGGCAATCTCTTCGCTCCAGTCATCGGGAGCCCATAGGAAACCCTCCCGGTCGAAAAGTACATTGCGCCCGGCTATAAAACGGTTATGCTTGCGGGGGGTTCTATCCGATTGCTCTGGTCTGTTCACCGGTTTTCCTCCGCCCCTTAGCTCTTTTGGGCAAGAGCCTCCTTGATTTTTTCCGGCGTAGCCGGCAGTTCACAGATCCAGACACCGACAGCATCTTTAATAGCACTGATAACTGCCGGAGCAGTGGGAACCATCGTCATCTCACCCACGCCCACCGAACCCTTTGTGCCCCTGGCCCTGGGTGTTTCCCTGATGATCAGTTCCATATCGAAAGATGTTTTGATGCTGGGGAACTTGAACGTGGCCCAATCCTTGGTCTGACCGGCTACGTATTTTTCACGCAGGGCATAGCCTGCGCCCATGTCGGCGCCGCCTTCCAGCTGGCCCTGGAAGTTTTGCGGGTGGATAACCGGCCCGCCGTCCACTGCTGTGGTCATCTTGACGATCCTGACCTCGCCTGTTTCCATATTTACCTCTACCTCAGCCATCTGCAGAGCATGTATCTGCGATTCGAAAGCGGCGCCCTGGCCGGTTTGCGGATCCATTGGGCCTCTATTCACGGTAGCTTTGGTCCCCACATAGCGGAAGGAGCGCCCGGCCTTCTCCAGCTCATGGCGGGCCTTTGCCCCCGTTTCAATCATGGCTGCTTTTAGCTGTTCGAGAGCGTTCACTATTGCACCGCCCACCATATAGGTAATGCGGCTGGCAGCAGCGGGACCGGTCTGGGTAGTTACCCCCGTATCCCTGGTGGAAAGGCGGATCTTATCCATGGGTATGCCCATAACATCGGAAGCAAGCTGGGTAAACATGGAATCATTGCCCTCCCCCGGATCGGCAGCAGCCGCAAAGATGGTCACACCGCCGTCCTCATCCAGCTCTACCGCGCCAATGGCCTGGTCCCCCGGGCCCCCGATGCCGAAAGCACCGGCTGCCAACCCCACGCCCCGCCGCAGGACTCCGTCTTTGTGCCCCTCGGCATCCCGGCAGCTGCGCTCATAATGAGGGCGCATAGCCTCACAAAGTTCGGGGAAGGGCCACTCTTCAACCACGTTGCCGGTGGATTTCTTCTGCCCTGGCTTGAGGGAGTTGAGCAGGCGAAACTCCAGTGGATTCATGCCCACCTTTTCCGCCAGCATATTCATGGAACATTCCAGGGCGAAATGTGCCTGGGGAGGTCCGGCGCCCCGGGCGGCTGAACCCCAGGGATTGTTGGTATAAACCAGTTGGCAAAGAGCGCCTACGTTGGGTATATTGTAGGAGCCCGAAAGCATCAGCAAGGCACGCTCGATGATCACATGCCCAATGGAATTGTAAGCGCCGTTGTCCACGATAGTATTAAAACGGTAGCCGGTAAGCAGCCCATCGCTATCTGCGCCCAGAGCGACATCCATATGAAAGGGGTGGCGTTTGGGGCCCATCTGCATGGATTCAGTCAGGCTGGGAATATAGCGCACCGGGTGCCTGAAGTGCAGTGCAGCCCCGGCGGTAATGCCCTCGGAGGTGATCTCCGCCTTGATGCCGAACTGCCCGCCGGAGTAGGCCTCCACATAGCGCATATCCTCCCAGTCCAAGGCCTCCTGCAGCATGCCCAGGTGCTGGTGTATATCGATGCTGCGTCCGACAACTACCAACTGGGCATCTTCCCCCTCGCCCTCAAAATATGCCGCGCAGGCTTCCGGCTCCAGGGGAGCTTGATGATTGACCTGCGTGACGAAATAGCCATTGACGACTGCATTCGATTCGGCCAGAGCTTTTTCTGCATCGCCCTTGATCTGACGCTGGGTATGGACCAGGTTGGGCATATCGTGGACCTGAATCGCCCCCCCGGCCATAGCCTCCTCAGGCGTGTTTAAAACCGGCAGCAACTCATATTCAACCTCTACGGCCTTGGCAGCCGCAAAAGCCTGATCGCGTGTCTGCGCCGCTACAACCGCCACGGGGTCGCCGATATAGCGCACCTTATTTTCACAAATAACAGGGCGATCGGCAAAGATCATCCTCAGCCGGTTTGTGCCCTTGATATCCTTCGCCGTCATTACCCCAACCACACCCGGCATTTTCAGGGCCGCCGCTGAATCGACCTTTTTAATGAGGGCATGGGCGTGGGGACTGCGCACGGCTGCTATTTCCAAAGCTCCGGGGATGATGATATCCGCCGTAAACTGTGCCGTTCCGCAGGCCTTGGCCATAGCCGAAGGGCGGGGATGTGAAACGCCTAGTTTGGGGCCATCCGGATCGGGACGCACATCATCCGGAGTAATTTCACCCCGCAGGAATCGGGCTGCCAGTTTGACAGCATCAATAATCTTGACGTAGCCTGTACAACGGCACAAATTATGGCGCAGGGCATTTTTGATCTCCTCGGTACTGGGATTTGGATTCTCGTCCAGCAACGCCTTGGAAGCCATAATCATACCGGGCGTACAAAAGCCGCACTGGACAGCACCGGAAAGAACGAAGGCTTCCTGGATCAAATGAGGGTTCTCCGGCGTGCCCAGGCCCTCAACCGTAATAACTTCTGCGCCGTCAAGTTTGGCAACCTTAAGAAGGCAGGATCTCGCCGCCTTGCCGTTGACAATTACTGTACAGGCTCCGCATTGCCCTGCTTTATCGCAGGATTGCTTGGTACCGGTTAGATGTAGTTCATCCCGGAGCAGGTCAAGCAAAGTGAGCTGCGAATCGGCGATCACCTGCCGGGGAATACCATTTACTGTAAGTTGAGCTCTCAACATGATCCCTCCAATTTTACTTTCATGAACTGATCTTCACCGCAGGTTTACAAAAGGATTTATTTCATAATAGATAATTTTTTAAATCCCACCCCCAATAATTAAACCTTTCCCAAAAGATTTTGCTATGTATAAATGGGCAGAAACAAGCAACACACTACCTGTAGCCCACCACCTGCCATAAATTTATATTCAACGAATTCGTAAGAAATCCTTTATTAACATTTTAAAAACTCTATCCAGTACTGGTGGTGTTTCTGAAGATTATAAAGATTATAAAAACAGGCCCTTTACAGTTATAAATAAACCCCGGGGTTTTATTCCGGGGCTCATTTTGGAATATTCATACAGCTTTGGGGTTAACCTTTTGAACTACTTCGTTAGCATAGACGCGCAGCATGCATGCTTTTGCCATCATCTCCGGCGACCAGGGTAGGTCCGTATATTTCCGGATGGTCCAGCTCTCACGTTCATA
>CAZAQM010000204.1:0-3640 GCA_964487385.1 uncultured Dethiobacter sp. | reverse complement strand
CAGCACTGGGCGATGTCCTCCTCGTTGTGGGAGGCCAGCAGGACCGTCGCCCCCACCGGTATCTCACAAAGGTGAAAGAGGATGACGCCGAGGCCGGAGATACCCCCGGAGGCAATCCTGTTAGGAATAAGAAACATATTAAAGGATGCAGCCGTAATGGCCGAACCGATGAGAATACCCAGCATCTCACGGGTATATTTTTTCCACTCTTTCATGAGTTACCCCCCAGGGCCCCCGGCCCTAACCCAAGATTTCCGCCTTCTCATCCCGCCCGGAGTTGTAGCGCAGGTACGCCTCCAGAAATTCCCCGATTTCACCGTCCATAACAGCCTGTATATTGCCCGCCTCCACACCGGTGCGGTGATCCTTCACCAGGGAATAGGGCTGAAATATATAGGAACGGATCTGGCTGCCCCAGGTGATCTCCTTTTGTTCCCCCCTGATAGAAAAGAGTTCCTCCCGGTGTTGCTGCTGGGCCAGATCGGCCAGTTTGGCCAGCAGGATGCGTGTGGCTTTTTCCCTGTTGCTGTGCTGGGATCGCTCATTCTGGCACTGGACCACGATCCCCGTGGGCAGGTGCGTAATTCTCACGGCGGAATCGGTCGTATTGACGTGTTGACCGCCGGCCCCCCGGGAACGAAAGGTATCGATGCGTATCTCTTCAGGATCCAGCACTATATCTATGCCTTCCTTTACTTCAGGCAGAACATCCACCGAAGCAAAAGATGTGTGCCTTCTTCCGCCCGCATCAAAGGGGGAGATGCGCACGAGCCGGTGCACCCCTCGCTCGGCCTGAAGATAGCCATAAGCCTTTTCTCCCTGGACGAGGAAGGTAACGCTTTTAATCCCTGCTTCCTCACCGGGCAGCAGATCGAGCAGTTCCACAACATAGCCTTTTTTTTCTGCCCAGCGGGTATACATGCGCAGGAGCATTCCTGTCCAATCCTGGGCCTCCAGACCCCCGGTACCGGGGTGAAGCGCCAGAATAGCATTATTTTCATCATAGCGGCCGTTAAAGAGCAGGCGCAGCTCTTCTCCATCCAGCAGGGAGGCCACATCTGCCTCTATTTTTTCCGCCTCGTTCAAAAGCCCGCAAGCACCCTCATCTTTTCCGCCATCCCTTTCAGCCTCCTCATAAAGCTGCAAAAGCACTTCCCATTCTTCCAGCAAACCGCCAAGCTTCTCAGCAAAAGCAATCTGATCCTTTAGTTTCCCCAACTCCTGCATTTTCTGTTGGGCTTTTTCCGGTTTGCCCCAGAAAATGGGGTTTCCGGCCTCTTCTTCAATGGCCCTGATCCTCCCTGCTTTTTCCTCCCGGTCAAAGAGAGTGTGTCCACTTTTTAAAGCGTTCTCTTTGTTGCGCCAGTTTTTCAACCAGTTCACTATACATTAAAATCCCCCTTTTCCTTTGCTTGCATTATAAACATGATTCTGCCGCATAAATCCCCTTTGCAGAAAGCTAATTCATGCAGCGTCATCACCATGGGAATTGCACCTTCAGACGTTTGCGCCGCAGCACTTTTTATACTTTTTTCCGCTGCCACAGGGGCAGGGATCGTTCCGCCCAATTTTTTTCACTGTAACCGGAGTCTGCTTCACCTCTTCCCCGGCTTCTTCCCCGAAAGACCTGCGGGCTTCGCCCATGGCCCCCCCATCCTGGCTTTTAACTGTCTGCATGGGCGGGGCTACCCTTTTCCTCTCCGGTGTCCGGCTGATTTGCACGTGGAGGAGGAGGCGGATAACATCCTCATGGATGGAGCGGATCATCCCCTGGAACATTTCGTAGGCCTCATACTTATACTCCACGAGGGGGTCCTGCTGCCCGTAGGCCCGCAGGCCGACGCCCTGCCGAAGCTGGTGCATGGCATCGATATGGTCCATCCATTTGCTGTCCACCACCCGCAGGAGGACAACCCGCTCCATTTCGCGCATGACCTCGCTGCCAATCTCCTCTTCCCGGAGATTATAAAAGCTGACAGCACCCTCGATCAATTTTTCTTCCAGCTCTTCCCGGGAGAGCCCCTGCAGTTTTTCCGCCGACAGGAAGCCCGCCGGGAGAAAAACTCTTTCCCCGAAGCTGAGCAACCCGGGGAGATCCCAATCCTCCGGATAAATTTTCTCATCGGCATAGATCTGCAGCGCGCCCTGGATCACTTCCGGTATCATCTCCAGGATGCTATCCTTGAGGTTTTCCCCTTCCAGCACCTGGCGACGCTGCTTGTAGATCACTTCCCTTTGCTGGTTGAGCACATCATCATATTCCAGGATATGCTTGCGGATCTCAAAGTTACGCCCTTCAACCTTCTTCTGGGCATTTTCAATGGCCCGGCTGATCATATTGTGCTCGATGGGGACATCCTCCTCCATCCCCAGCCTTTCCATGATGGACATGACGTTATCCGAGCCGAACAGGCGCATAAGATCATCTTCCATGGAGACAAAAAACTGCGAGGAACCGGGATCTCCCTGCCGCCCGGAACGGCCCCGCAGCTGATTATCGATGCGGCGGGATTCATGCCTCTCGGTGCCCAGGATGTAGAGCCCGCCCAGGCGCACAACCTCATCATGCTCCTCTTGCCATCTTTCCCGGATCCGCTGCCGCCTTTCCTCCCTTTTCTCCGGGGCCAGATCCGGATCCTCCTCCAGACGTTCCAGCTCCCGATCCGGGTTCCCCCCTAGAATAATATCCGTCCCCCTGCCCGCCATGTTTGTGGCGATGGTCACCGCCCCCAGCTTTCCCGCCTGGGAGATAATCTCCGCTTCTTTTTCGTGGTGCTTGGCATTGAGGACGTGGTGGGGAACACCTCTTCTGTTCAACATCAAACTTAATTCTTCCGATCTTTCTATAGAAATGGTCCCCACGAGGATGGGCTGCCCTTTTTCGTGCACCTGCACGATCTCCTCCACGACGGACTGGAATTTCCCCTTTTCGCTGCGGTAAACCGCATCGGGAAGATCCTGACGGATCATCTCTTCATTTGTGGGGATGATGACCACGTCCATACCGTAGATCTTACGAAATTCATCTTCCTCTGTCGCAGCCGTCCCGGTCATCCCGGAAAGTTTTTCATACATGCGGAAATAATTCTGGAAGGTAATGGAGGCCAGGGTGCGGCTTTCCCGGGCCACCTTGACTTTTTCCTTGGCCTCGATGGCCTGGTGCAGCCCCTCGCTGTAGCGGCGGCCAAACATCAGCCTGCCTGTAAATTCATCCACGATGACCACTTCGCCATCCTTGACTACATAATCCCGATCCCTTTTCATGAGGACGTGGGCCTTCAGCGCCTGGTTGAGGTGGTGGGCCTGCTCCATATTCTGTTCATCAGCCAAGTTGTCGACCTTGAGAAATTTCTCCGCCAGTTCGGTCCCTTCTTCAGTGAGGACCGCGGTATGAGCCTTTTCATCGACGGTGTAGTGCTCCTCATTTTTCAGGCGGGGAACGAAGGCAGCAAATTTACCATAGAGCTCCGTGGCTTTCTCCGCTGCCCCGGAAATGATCAGGGGCGTCCTGGCCTCGTCGATGAGGATGCTGTCCACCTCGTCAACGATGGCATAATAAAGGGGCCGCAGCACCAGGTGCTCCCTGTATAAAACCATGTTATCACGCAGATAATCAAAACCAAATTCGTTGTTCGTCCCA
>CAZAQM010000203.1:0-3672 GCA_964487385.1 uncultured Dethiobacter sp. | reverse complement strand
TATACAACTCAAATAAGGATATAACCGCCACTTAACAAAAAATACCTTTATGCAGCGTTAATGTCGAGGCTATACCAGCCAAAGCCTCCGCCCCCGCGGTTGGAGGGCCCAATATGGCCGTTTCCGTTATGGCTATTACCGGAACCGCGCCTTTTACAGGAGCCGTTACTCCGTATTGCTTCGATGTCGATTACTGCGACAGGCGCGGCGTTGATGGTGACGGTGCAGGTGGTGGTTTTACCGCCTACGGTTATGGTTAGTGTCTGGCTGTCTGCCGGAGCAGTGCTGTCAAAGCCTGTTATATTATCAACCGTGATAACAACAGTGTTTTTTCCATTTTTGGGCGATGCTGACATTATGGGGGAACTGGCTTTTGTATAAGAAAACATTAACTGATATGTAGCTGATTAAAACAAAATACAGCAAGCCGGGGTCAGGAAAACTGCTGCTGCGCAAGGCTTCCAGCCTCAAGCTGGACTTTTCACTTTCCCACAGGCTTACACTGGTAAATGCACCGGCGGGTTATGGCAAGACATCCGCTGTGCTGAAATGGCTTGATAATAATTCCTTGCCGCATGCCTGGCTTTCCATTGACCAGGATAATAATGACGAGCTTTTATTCTGGCGCTATTTTTGTGTTGCCCTCGAACCAATTTCTCCCCGTATCGCCAAAGACACCGAATATGTTTTTACATCCTCTGACCTTTTTAAATCCAACCTTCATCTGAGTATTCTGGTAAACCGTCTGTCGGAAAACCGCCCGGATTTTATCCTGGTAATGGATGATTTCCATCTGATTACCAATCCCGCTATTCTAGATGGTCTTTACAGATTCATCCGCTACATGCCTTCGAATATGCACCTCATTCTGATCAGCAGGATTTGAAAAAAAACAATGCAAAAAAGCTTCTGTTAAACAGGGATACGGTGGAAGTAAGCCTTACCCCCGCAGAGAAAAAGGTTCTGAAATTGATCGTAAATGCCTGTACCAACAATGAGATTGCACAGGAGCTGGGACTGGCACTTATCACCGTAAAGGTACACACCAGCAGTATTTATAAGAAGTTCGCGTGAAAAACCGTGCACAGTGTATTAAGCTGAATAAAAACGTGTGAATACCAAATGTTAAACCTGCCGTTTTGCGGCAGGCAAATATGTTTTGCCCGATCGGGAAACATAAAATAGGCAGAACAAATGATCTTGGCAACACATCCCACATGTGAGACAATAATATAAATTAAATTAGGAATGGATTTATGTATATTTCCGTTTGGGAGGTCAAAGGAATATGGCTAAGGCCCTGTTGATTATCGATATGCTCAATGATTTCCTGGAGAAGGATGGCGCCCTCTTTATCGGAAGCCCGGAGAAAGTGCTGCAAAACGTTTCCTCAAGGCTGCAGCAGTGGCGTTCAGAGGGGAATCCGGTAATTTATATCATGGACAGACATCTTGCCGGCGATGCGGAGTTTAAGATGTTTCCCCCCCACTGCCTGGCCGGCGAATGGGGCAGCGAAGTAGTGAAGGCCCTCGCTCCCCGGGAAAAAGATTTCCTCATTTACAAGCGGCGTTACAGCGCCTTTTATGGCACTGATCTGGATCTGACCTTAAGGGAACTGGGAGTAACGGAACTGGAGCTGACGGGTGTCTGCACACAGATTTGTGTCCTTTACACCGCCGCCGATGCCCGTATGCGTCACTATGATGTAACCGTCAGAAGCAACTGTGTGGCCTCCTTCGATGACAAGGCCCACGATTTTGCCCTGAAGGAAATGAAGGAAACCCTCGGCGTCAATGTTATTTAACTGCACTTTTTTTTGAGCAACAGATTCTTACGGGAATTGGCCCAGGCAAAATGGTCTTTCCTGTCAGCTACGGAAATGGGCAACCACGGGGACGGGGGCATTGACACACTACGCCCTTTGGATAAGCCCTTTATTAGTTTCCCTTAACTCTCCGGAGCGTACTTGGGCGTCTGCCCCTGTCTGCTCAGATGTTTTACCTCGAACCATAGCCATATGCCGGTCAGCAAAAAAGCCCCCGCATCGGAAAGGGCTGCCGCCCGCCATATACCGTCTAGGCCCCAATAAAGGGGAAGGATGAGCAGCAGAGGAATAAAAATGATGACCTGCCTGGACAGGCTTAGGATGGTAGCCTGCACCGGCTTGCCCACCGCCTGGAAATAGCCGGCGCCGATGAGCTGCAAACCCACAAGGGGGAGGAACATGAAAAAAACTAACAATGCCCCCGTGCCCATTTTAATTAATTCCGGGTTCTGATTAAAAAAACCTATTAATTGCGCCGGCCAAAACCTCGATATGATAAAACCAAAAGTGATGATGGCCGTTGCCACGATAGCCGCCAATTTAACGGTCATTTTAACCCGGCCTAATTTTTGGGCTCCATAATTAAAACCAATGATCGGCTGGGCGCCCTGGCTGATGCCCATTGCCGGCATGACCAGCAAAACAGCGACGCTCATCAGTATGCCGATAGTAGCCAGGGCCAGATCTCCTCCATAGTAGACCAGGCTGCGGTTAAGTATTAAGTTTTGCACACTGTTTGTTATTTGCATGGCAAAAACGGGAAAACCCACCGACATGGTCTTCTTTACGACAGGCCACCTGGGCCTGAGATTTTTGAGGTGGATTTTCAGAAGGCTTTTTCCGGACAGAAAATAGTAGAGGACCCAAATGCTTGAAACAGCATACGAGATCACCGTGGCAATGGCCGCTCCCTTGATTCCCCAATGAAAAATAAAGATAAAAACATAGTCCAGGATGATATTGGTAATTGCCCCGATCAGCATGGTATACATGGCAATCTTCGGATTGCCTTCAGCCCGGATAAAATTATTCATTCCCAGCCCGAAGGCCACGAACAAAATGCCCAGCAGGATTATTCTCATATAATCGAGCGAATATGGCAAAACATCGGCGCTCGCCCCAAAAATAACTAGCAGCGGCTCAATAAAGATTAATCCCAAAACGGTCAAACCAAGCCCAAGAACGATAAAAAGGCCCAGGGCGTTACCGGCGATCAGCTCGGCCTCGGATCCCTTATTTTCCCCCAGGCGAATGGATATCAGTGTCGTGGCGCCCATACCAATGAGCATGACAAAAGCCATAATGATGATCACGATGGGAAAGCCCACGGTTATTCCCGCCAGGGCCAGCTCCCCGACGCCGCGACCTACAAAAACGCTGTCGACAAAAGTATACAAGGCATGGACAACCATGCCGATTATGGCCGGCAAGGAAAACTTCAGTAAAAGCCCGGAAATTTTCCCCTCAATCATTTGTTTGGTTCTATCCATCTTTTCGCTCCCCAAAATTTTCATAAGTGCATCGCAAACAGTATCATACCATAAACAAAGAAGCAGGCAAAACCTTGACGTTTAAGATTAACCCTTAAAAATTTGCAGGAATTTTAGTGATCGGGATCTTTACAAGGGAGGCTAATGCATTAGAATGGTTCTAGAACAACACAACAAACATAAGTGGCTTTCATCCCGGGGAGGGCAAATATGCACGTAAAAATGGACCAGCCAAAGTCACCGTCCCCGCGGTTGGTCAAAATTAAGGTCATAGCAGCGATGCTGATCTTTGGCAGCATCGGGGCACTGGTTAGGAATATTGATCTGTCCTCCGGCGAAATCGCCTTTCTGAGAGCG
>CAZAQM010000202.1:0-3682 GCA_964487385.1 uncultured Dethiobacter sp. | reverse complement strand
CAGCGTTTTCGCCGCCCATCCCAGGTGAGTTTCCAACACCTGCCCGATATTCATTCGGGAAGGGACGCCCAAGGGATTGAGAACGATCTCCACGGGGGCGCCATCGGGCAGAAAAGGCATATCCTCCTCGGGGAGAATGCGGGCAATCACGCCTTTATTCCCGTGACGGCCGGCCATCTTATCCCCTTCGGATATCTTTCTTTTCTGGGCCACGTAAACCCTGACCAATTGGTTTACCCCGGGGGATAGCTCATCGCCGGCTTCCCGGGAGAAAACCTTGACGTCCACGATCATGCCTGATTCACCGTGGGGCACCCGCAGGGAGGTATCCCTCACCTCTCTGGCTTTTTCACCAAAGATAGCCCGCAGGAGCCTTTCTTCTGCCGTCAGCTCCGTTTCCCCTTTGGGGGTAACTTTGCCAACGAGGATATCCCCGGCCCGCACTTCGGCTCCGATGCGGATAATGCCCCTTTCATCCAGATCCCTCAGGGCATCCTCGCCCACGTTGGGAATATCCCTGGTTATCTCCTCCGGCCCCAGTTTTGTATCTCTGGCTTCCGATTCATATTCCTCGATATGAATAGAAGAAAAAGTATCTTCCTTGACCAGCTTTTCGCTGATCAGAATAGCATCTTCATAATTGTACCCTTCCCAGGGCATAAAAGCCACCAGGATATTGCGCCCCAGAGCCAGCTCCCCCATGTCGGTGGAGGGGCCGTCGGCGATAATTTCACCCTTTTCCACGAACTGGCCATCCCGGACGATGGGCTTCTGGTTCATACAGGTGCCCTGGTTGGAACGTTTAAAGGTCTGGAGCCTATAAATATCGCATCCCTTGAATGAATAACCCTTGCCTTTTTCGGCAAAAAGTTCCCCGGTCCGTCCATGGATGACCATGTTGGGCCCATCGGGATCTTCCCGTCGCCTGATGCGAATTTCCGTGCTGGAGACATAAACAACCTGTCCCGCATTCTCCGTAACGACCATGACACCGGAATCCAGGGCTGTCTTGTATTCCATCCCCGTACCCACCAGGGGAGCCTCAGTTTTCAAAAGCGGAACAGCTTGGCGCTGCATGTTGGAGCCCATCAGCGCCCGGTTGGCATCGTCGTTTTCCAGAAAAGGGATCATAGCCGTGGCCACGCTGACCAGCTGTTTGGGGGATACGTCCATATAATCCACTTCTGAAGGGGGAATGAGAATAGTATCCTTCCAAAAGCGGCAGATGACCCGGTTGGTCAGGAATCTGCCCTCTTCATCCAGAGGGGCGTTGGCCTGGGCAATGGTATATTCATCCTCATCATCTGCCGTAAGGTAAACCACTTCCTCGGTAACTCTGCTGGTATTTTTGTCAACCTTGCGATAAGGCGTTTCAATAAACCCATATTCATTAATGCGGGCATATGTGCTCAGAGAACCGATGAGGCCAATGTTGGGCCCCTCCGGCGTTTCAATGGGGCACATGCGGCCATAGTGAGAGTGGTGCACGTCCCTGACCTCAAAACCGGCTCGTTCACGGCTGAGCCCTCCCGGGCCCAGTGCGCTCAGGCGCCGCTTGTGCGTCAGCTCCGCCAGTGGATTGGTCTGATCCATGAATTGGGAAAGCTGGCTGCTGCCAAAGAATTCCTTTATAGAAGCGATCACCGGCCTGATATTGATCAGGGCCTGCGGGGTAATGGCCTCCACATCCTGAATGGTCATCCGCTCCCGGACCACCCTCTCCATGCGGGAAAGTCCGATGCGGAACTGGTTCTGCAGCAGCTCCCCGACACAGCGCAGGCGCCTGTTACCTAGATGATCGATATCGTCGATGGATCCGATTCCATCCATTAAATTCAGCATAAAACCGATCGTGGCAGTAATATCGTCCCTGGTAAGGTGTTTGATCTGGGAGGGAACAGCATTATTGCCCATGACGGTACAGGATTTTCCCTCCTTGTTGAGAATCTTCACCCTGCTGATGCGGCACTCTTCCATGTTCCTGAAAATATCCGCATTGATTACCTCTCCCTTGGCGCCCAAAAGTGTACCGCTATCGGGGTCCACCAGATCCTCGGCAAGGATATTGTGCAGCACCCTGCTGCGCAGGGATAGTTTTTTGTTAATCTTGTAGCGCCCAACCTTGGCAAAATCATACCTTTTGGCTTCAAAGAAAAGGGATTCGAAAAGATTGCGTGCATTATCCACGTTCAAAGGTTCGCCGGGACGGAGCCGCTTGTAGATCTCCAGCAGGGCATCGTCCTGCGCATCTGTATGATCCTTTTCCATCGTGCTGAGAATACGGCCGTCCCCATCGTAGAGATCCATCAGCTCATTGGTGGAACCGTATCCCACGGCACGGAGCAGAACAGTGATGGGAATCTTGCGCGTCCGATCCACTTTTACCCAGATGATATCGTTGACATCGGCTTCAAATTCCAACCAGGCGCCCCTGTTGGGAATGATCGTTCCCGTAAAGAGATCCTTGCCATCAAGGTTTTGGCTGTTAAAGTAAACACCCGGTGAACGCACCAGCTGACTGACGATAACCCGCTCAGCCCCATTAATAATGAAAGTACCGTTTTTGGTCATCAAAGGAAAATCGCCCATAAAAACTTCCTGTTCCTTGACCTCCCCGGTTTCCCGGTTTACCAAACGGACGCGCACTTTCATGGGAACAGCAAAGTTTGCATCCCTTTCCTTGCATTCTTCAACAGAATACTTTGGCTCACCCAAGGTATGATCAATGAACTCCAGCACCAGATTCTGGGTGAAGTCTTTAATGGGGGAAATATCCTGGAAAACCTCCCGCAGTCCGTCTTCAAGAAACCACCTGTACGAACTTTTTTGCATCTCGATCAGATCCGGAATATCCAGGATCTCGTGAATACGGGAATAAGATCTCCTCGTCCTTTTTCCCGATTTCACATCAAAATACATAAAAATATCACTCCCCCGTTATTTTTTTCGTATACAGGGAAACAAGTTTGAAAATACAGTTAAGTGGATGAAAATCTTCCTGAAAATAACAAAGCAAATGCCATACTTACTTATTTTTTCCAAAATATAAGTAAATATGCATCCTCTTTTCCGGCAATGGAGTGGAAAACTTGCATAAAAAGATAAAGTAGGTATCATTACGCATTTTGTAATAATATCATATTGAAAATCAACAGTCAAGACATATTTTGCAATAATTTTAAAACCAACACGAAATCGGCAGGGCTAACCGCCCTATGGAAGGGCAAAAGCGTTGCCATCACCGCAGATAATATCACTGCTATGAAAGTGTCGTCGCTATAAAAGTCCGGTCATCATCGTTATGAAAGTTGCCATTCCAGGTCACCGCAAAACTTCGGACATAACAAACGAAAATGTCATCCCGAGTGCAGCGGAGGATCCAGGGATTCTTCACTGCACTTAAGATGACAAGCAACGTTCAGACTGACAGGAAAATTTAAGGATTATTTGTGCATTTCTTATTATTGATTCCTCTGCATAAACTCCATTTGCAAGGGCGTTCGCTGTAATCAGCAACCGCTCGGCTTACAATTTTTTGCCCGGGCCTAATTGAACGTCCTGTTCAAAGGCCCTAAAAATGGCCTCCTGCCATTTTTGCTTCAAAATTGTTACGCCTGCACGGGCTGATTTTTCAGCTCACGCCAAAGCAAATTTCGTTTTATGCAGAAGAAACATACTTTTT
>CAZAQM010000201.1:0-3689 GCA_964487385.1 uncultured Dethiobacter sp. | reverse complement strand
TTTTTCAGCTCACGCCAAAGCAAATTTCGTTTTATGCAGAAGAAACATACTTTTTACAGTGGAATCATTATTTGATTTCGATGGAGGCTCCGGCTTCTTCCAGTTTGGCTTTGACTGCTTCCGCTTCTTCTTTGCTGACCTTTTCCTTCACCGGCTTGGGGGCCTCGTCCACGAGGGCCTTGGATTCCTTCAGGCCCAGACCGGTTATTTCACGCACGACCTTGACCACCTGGATCTTTTTCTCACCGGCAGCAGTTAAAACCACATCAAATTCTGTTTGTTCTTCCTGGGCCGCCTCTTCCGCCGCCGGGCCTGCCGGGGCAGCCGCCATGGCTACGGGAGCCGCAGCACTGACACCAAACTCTTCCTCAAAGCTTTTAATCAGCTCCGCCAGTTCCAGGACGGTCATACCTTTAACGATATCCAGAACTTCCTGTACTTTAGACATTGTTTTTCCTCCTAAGGTTGATGATAAATTTTCATTTTATGGCAACAGAACGCAACTTTTGCAGCAAAATCAAGGTTTACTCAGTTCCCTGCTTCTGCTTCCTGTTTTTCTTTGACAGCCTGGAGCACATAGGCCAGGTTGCGGATATTTCCCTGCAAAACATTCAGCAATCCGGAAAGAGGTGCCTGGAAGGAACCAAGAACCCTGGAGAGAAGGACTTCTTTGGGCGGCAGTTCCGATAAACGTTTTAAGCCCGCCTCGTCCAAAATTTCGTTTTCCAGGGCGCCGCCTTTTAGAGAGAGCTTATCGTACTCTTTGGCGAATTTGACCAGGAGCTTGACCGGGACCAGGGGATCATCAAAGCCATAGGCGATGCCCGTCGGCCCTTCGAGGTATTCCTCGAGGTGGCCCAGCCCGGTTTCCTTGGCAGCAATTTTGGCCAGGGTATTTTTGACGACTTTGTATTTAACGCCTTCCTGCTGCAAAGCACGGCGCATTTTGTTCATTTGGGCCACATTAAGCCCCCTGAAGTCCGTCATCACAATAATGTTGGCCTTGCCCAAATCGTCCTGGAGCTGACTGATCTTTTTTTCTTTTTCCAAGCGCTTACCCAATATTTCACCCCCCTTGTTCTAATCGTTTTTTAAACGAAAAAACCTTCCCGCAGAAGACAAGAAGGTATTAGTTGGGAGGCGGCTTTTACTTTAAATTTTCCGCCGGCTCCTTTTCCGTTTACCTCGGCAGGCGGAACTAACCATTATGCAAATGCACCTGCTGTCTGCGGTAGGAAATACTGTTAATTCAATTATTTTGCATCCTAAATGGCCATTTTACCCAGCCTTACCGGCCGCTGCCACCTTTTGGGCATTAATTTTAATACCCGGGCTCATCGTGGAACTGATGGTGATGCTTCTGAGATACTGCCCTTTGGCAGCCGGCGGTTTGGCCTTAATTAGTGTTTCGATGATCGTATAAAAGTTTTCAAGAATATTTTCGGGCAAAAAGGAAATTTTCCCCAGGAGGACATGGATATTGCCGGCCTTATCGGTGCGGTACTCCACTTTGCCGGCCTTGATCTCGGCAATGGCCTTTTTGACGTCCAATGTGACCGTGCCCGTTTTGGGGTTGGGCATCAGGCCCCGGGGACCGAGGATGCGGCCCAGCTTCCCTACCACACCCATCACATCGGGAGTGGCTACTGCCACATCAAAATCCAGCCAGCCTCCTTGAACTTTCTCGGCCAGATCCTCAAACCCAACCAGATCGGCTCCGGCATCTTCAGCTTCCTTGGCCTTATCACCTTTGGCAAAGACGATGACCCGCAACTCTTTTCCGGTCCCATGGGGCAGCACAACTGCACCTCTGACCTGTTGATCGGCATGCTTGGGGTTCACGCCAAGCTTTACGGAAAGCTCCACAGTTTCATCGAAGGAAGCAGAAGCGATTTCCTTGAGGAGGGAGATAGCCTCCTCCGGATCATAATAATGGATCCGATCGATTTTCTTCCTTGCTTCCAAATATTTTTTACCATCTTTGGACATTTAGTTTGCCTCCTCGTGGTGCAAGCGAAAAATAGTTTTCTCCCACTATAAATTTAACCCTTTACGGCAATTCCCATGCTGCGGGCCGTGCCCTCAATAATTTTCACTGCCGCCTCCAGTTCGGCCGTATTCAGATCTTCCAGCTTTTCCTTGGCTATTTCCCTGACCTTATCCCGGGAAATCGTCGCCACCTTGTCTTTGTTGGGCGCTCCCGATCCCTTGTCGATATTCAGGGCCTTTTTCAAAAGTACTGCGGCAGGGGGAGTTTTGGTGATGAAACTGAAGGAACGATCTTCAAAAACGCTGAGTTCTACCGGAATGATCAGTCCTGCGCTGGCAGCAGTTTTTTCGTTAAATTCCTTGCAAAAGGCCATGATATTCACACCGTGCTGCCCCAGGGCAGGCCCAACGGGAGGAGCAGGCGTTGCTTTGCCAGCAGGAATCTGCAGTTTGATCATCCCTATTACTTTTTTTGCCTTGGCCAATAAATCCACCTCCCCTCTTTAGGGCTAGAAATCTAAAGTTTCTCAACCTGATCAAAGGTAAGCTCCACAGGGGTTTCCCTGCCAAACATCGATACGCTGACCTTGAGCTTGCCTCTTTCGGCCTGTATCTCCTCGATGCCCCCGATAAAATTGCTGAAAGGACCGCTGACGACCCTGACCTGCTCCTTGAGAATAAAGGGCACCTTCGTCCTGGAACCGTCCATACCCATCTGCTTGAGTATTTGGCTAACCTCTTGTTTGCTGAGACAAACGGGCTTGGAGCCCGGCCCGACAAAACCTGTTACCCCGGGTGTATTGCGGACAACATACCAGGAATCATCTTCCATGATCATTTCAACTAGTACATACCCGGGAAATACCTTGCGTTCCACCGTCCTGCGCTGGCCGTTTTTGGTTTCGATCACCTTTTCCACGGGAACCAGAACCCGGAAGATCTTATCCTGCATCTCCATGGATTCCACCCGCTTATCCAGGTTTGTCTTTACCTTATTTTCATAGCCGGCATAAGTGTGTATGACATACCACTGTTTTCTTTCTTCCATATTCTCTTCCATAAATAAGGAGGAAGCCTGTGCCCGCTTCCCGCTTCCCCTCCTTACATCGTTGTGATCAGGCCATCAGGTTACCTGACGATAAACTTTAACGCCGCCGTAAAACCGGTATCTAAAACCCAAAAAAATGAACCTATCACCAGAATGACGGCGATAACTATCCCCGTGAAGACTGATAGCTCACGCCTGGCAGGCCAGTTGACCTTTTTTAATTCAACCCTCAGATCGTGAAAAAATCGTTGCATTTTCTTCAAAAAAGCCATTTTTCCCCTCCCCCTTGCCTTTATTTCGTTTCTTTATGCAAGGTATGCACCGCACAGCGGGGACAATATTTTTTGAATTCCAACCTGTCCGACTTGGTCTTTTTATTCTTCGTGGTTATATAATTTCTCTCTTTGCATTCCAAACAGGCCATCGTAACCTTAACCCGCATTGAAAACACCCCTTCTGCCTCTTAATCGCCACAAAATCCAATGTATCACAGTTCCTGGGCAATGTCAATATAGGGAAAAAAAGGGAAAAGAACGCCGGAGCACATTGGCGCCGGCATTGTTATAAGCACTTCTATATTGCAGCTCTGCTGTATTACTAGGCAATAATCGAGGTAACGACCCCGGCGCCTACAGTGCGGCCGCCTTCGCGA
>CAZAQM010000200.1:201-3721 GCA_964487385.1 uncultured Dethiobacter sp. | reverse complement strand
AGTTTTTTAATTTCCAACGCCCTGTTCTGGATGGATATTTATCATGTGGATGGTTTAAGAGTCGATGCTGTGGCAGATATGCTCTATCTGGACTACGGGAAAACAGAAGGGGACTGGGTCCCAAACCGCTATGGGGGGCGGGAAAACTTGGAAGCGGTCTCTTTCCTGCGCAAGCTGAACGAACAGGTTTTTAAATGGTACCCCCAGGCTCTGATGATTGCCGAGGAATCGACCCAGTGGCCGCAGGTGACCGCACCGGTTTACCTGGGGGGGCTGGGCTTTAATTTCAAATGGAATATGGGCTGGATGAATGATATTTTGCGCTATATGCGCGTTGAACATATTGACCGTAAATGGTATCACAATCTTCTGACTTTCTCTCTTTGGTATGCCTATTCAGAAAACTTTATACTTCCTTTCTCCCATGACGAGGTCGTTCATGGCAAGAGGTCCCTGCTGAACAAGATGCCGGGGGATTACTGGCAAAAATTTGCTAATTTGCGGCTGTTGCTGGGTTTTATGATGGCACACCCCGGTAAAAAATTGCTTTTCATGGGGGCGGAACTGGGGCAGTTCGATGAATGGAAGGATTGGGGCCAGCTTGATTGGAATTTGCTGCAGTATGATCTGCATAGCAGGCTGCAGCAATATGTCAGAGCTTTGAACCTTTTCTACCGCAGGGAAATCAGTTTCTGGGAACAGGATTTTGCCCGGGAAGGTCATGAATGGATCGATGTTCATAACTCGCAGCAAAGCATCATATCCTTTCTCAGAAAAGGAAGGAAGAGCAGCATTTGCCTGGTTTTATGCAATTTTACCCCGGCGGTATATCACGGGTACAAGGTTGGGGTGCCTTATTCCGGAGAGTACAAAGAAATTTTTAACAGCGATCTGGCTGTTTTTGGGGGTTCGGGGCAAAAAAACGAAGTTTTCTTAAGGGCATCAGGCGATGGCTGGCATAAGCAGCCCTTCAGCCTGGAAGTAACGGTTCCTCCGCTGGCGATGATTGTCTTAGAGGTGCAATACGGACAGAGATAAGGAGGAGAATACGATGGGGATAGCTAAAGAATGTCTGGCGATGCTCCTGGCGGGCGGAGAAGGGAGAAGACTTGGCTTTCTGACATCGGTGATGGCGAAGCCGGCGCTGCCCTTTGGAGGCAAATATCGAATCATCGATTTTGCTCTTAGCAATTGCACCAATTCCGGTCTGGATACGGTTGGGGTGCTGACCCAATATCAGCCCCTTGTTTTGAATGCTCACATAGGAGTAGGTGTTCCCTGGGACCTGGATCGAAAACATGGGGGTGTTTCTATTTTGCCTCCCTTTCTCAGGGGGGGGGAGGATGACAATTGGTACCGGGGCACGGCTAATGCCATCTACCAAAACTTAAGCTTTATCGATAACTATCAGCCGCGCTATGTGCTGGTCCTTTCCGGAGACCATATTTATAAGATGGACTATGCAGTTATGTTGGAATTTCACAAAGAAAAGCAGGCGGATCTGACTATTGCCGTTATCGAAGTGCCCTGGGACGAGGCCGGCCGCTTTGGCATCATGCATAGGGATCGACAGGGCAGGGTTACCGAGTTTGAGGAAAAGCCGGAACGCCCCCAGAGCAACCTTGCTTCCATGGGGGTGTACATTTTCAATACGGAAATTTTAAAAAAATGCCTGCGGGAAGACGACAGGCGGCCGGATTCCAGCAATGACTTTGGGAAAGATGTTATCCCTCTGATGCTCGGGGAGGGACGCCGCATTTTTGCCTATCAATTTAAAGGCTACTGGAAAGATGTGGGCACGATCGAGAGCTTCTGGGAGGCCAACCTGGACCTGATTTCCGGCAGCAGCGGGCTCGACCTCTTTGACAGGAGCTGGCGCGTCTATACCGTCAACAGAAATCAACCCCCCCATTATGCAGCAGACAGCGCCAGGATTTCCAACTCCTTGATCAATGAGGGCTGTGAAATTTTTGGGGAGGTCCATGGCTCGGTCCTTTTTGCCGGTGTGCACGTAGGCGAGGGGTCCATCATTAAGGATTCCGTGATCATGGAAAATGTGAAAATTGGGCGCAATACGAGGATAGAAAGAGCAATCATCGACGAGAATGCGCATATTGGGGATGATTGTCTCATCAGCAGCGAAAAAAAGGATCCTCCCGAAATAATTCTCGTGCGGGAAAAGCTTGTTTTGCCGGAGAATTCTGTTATCAGGACGAGATCTTTTTAGAAGGGGCCTTTATTACGAATAGAGTTCTTTTTACAGGGGGCAGCCAAGATGAAGGATGTTTTAGGTATTATCGATATAAAGACTCAGGAGGGTATCCTCAACGAGCTGACGGATTTCCGCTGTATTGCTTCCGTGCCCTTTGGCGGGAGATACCGCCTCATCGATTTTATGCTTTCCGGTATGGCCAATTCGGGCATGCAAAGGGTTGCTGTTTTTACGCTTTTCAAATATGGTTCCCTGATGGATCATCTGGGAACCGGGAAGGCCTGGGATCTGAATCGCAAAGAGGATGGACTGCATATCCTTTCGCCCAATATCTTTTATTCTTCCCATCCTGTTCTGCCGGGCAATATTAAATCTTTTTACAGCCAGATCGATTTTTTGGAGCGCAGCAGACAAAAAGATGTGATCATTTCCCCGGGGAACCTGGTTTGCAACCTGGATTTTAAGAAAGCGATGGCCTTTCACCGGGGAAAAGGCGCCGATATCACGGTTTTTTACCGGGTTGATGCGGGAAATGGACAGCACCCGCTTCCAGGTTACAGGGTTATGATCAGCCCGGCCGGCCATGTTTTGCAGATGGAAAAAGAGCCGGAAACCTTGCCGGGGAATATGCTGCTGGTGGAGATCATTATTTTGGCCAAGGGGCTTCTGCTGGAGATGATCGAAAGCGGTATTATCAACGGGGCGGAAGATCTTTTACAGGATATAATTTTTAGGTATCAGGATGATTACAATATTTATGCCTTTCCCATAGGGGGCTATTTTGCCGAAATTAATTCTATCAGCGATTATTACCGGGCCAACATGGATCTTTTGAATCCGGACATCAGGCGGAGCCTTTTTTTTAAGCCCGGCCTGATCTATACGAAGGGGAAGGATGAGCCACCCAGTAAATACCTGAGCGGCAGCAGCGTTAGCAATTCGCTTCTGGCCAATGGCTGCCAGGTGGAGGGAACGGTGGAAAACAGTATCCTCTTTCGCGGCGTGAGAGTGAAAAGGGGCGCCTTTATCAGGGATAGTATTATCATGCAAAAAAGCCAAATCGAGGAAAACTCCCAAGTCGAATGTGCCATACTGGATAAGGAAGTAACGATCTCCGGCGGCAGGAGGATAATCGGGGGAGCGGATAATCCCCTGGTGATCGGTAAAGGAAAAAAATTATAAGGAGTTGAAAGCAGATGGAAGTGCTTTTTGTCGCCTCAGAATGTTCCCCTTTTATTAAAACGGGGGGCCTCTCCGATGTGGTGGGTTCTCTTCCATCGGAACTGATAAAGCTGGGCATTGATGCCA
>CAZAQM010000200.1:0-191 GCA_964487385.1 uncultured Dethiobacter sp. | reverse complement strand
AGGTATAAGGATATTCCCGCGGCCTTACTGGAAGAAGCAGCTTTAGTAAAGAGCATTACCGTTTCCCTCGGTTGGAGATTCCAGTACTGCGGGATTAGGCAGTTGCAATACAAGGGAGTAACTTACTATTTTCTGGAAAATGAATACTACTATAGCCGCAGCGGTATCTACGGTTTTGATGATGATGCCGA
>CAZAQM010000199.1:3338-3800 GCA_964487385.1 uncultured Dethiobacter sp. | reverse complement strand
TAGCTGTGGCAAATTACTAATACCGAGGGAGTGCGCCTTTTGGAAATAGTTTATAAAGGGAAAACAAAAGATGTCTATCGCCAGGATGATGGAAACTATCTTCTAAAGTTTAAGGATGATGTTACAGGGGCAGACGGGGTGTTTGATCCGGGCGCAAATACTGTGGGGCTGACTATCGAGGGCTCGGGCCGAGCCGGGCTCAGGCTGACCAAATATTTCTTTGAATTGATCGATGAAGCCGGCATTCCCACACACTATTTGACTACGGATGTGGAACAGGCAACCATGACTGTAAGGCTGGCAAAAATGTTCGGAAAAGGTGTTGAAGTCATTTTGCGTTACAGGGCCGTGGGCAGCTTTTACAAACGCTATGGGTTGTACTGCCGGGAAGGGGACCCGCTGGAGGGCTATGTGGAGGTTACCTTAAAAGATGATGATAGAAATGACCCATTAATAACAGCC
>CAZAQM010000199.1:0-3328 GCA_964487385.1 uncultured Dethiobacter sp. | reverse complement strand
AGGGGGGAATATCAGATCCTGGTCGAACTAACCGGTAAAATAGGGGAAATAGTGAGAAGGGAACTAGCCAAAAAAGAGCTGGAGCTTTATGATATCAAGTTTGAATTTGGCCGGGTGGGGGAAGATGATCATTTGGCGCTGATCGATGAAATTTCCGGGGGCAATATGCGCGCTTACCGGGAGGAAAAGTATATTGAGCCTCTTTTGCTGGAAAGGCTGATATTGGGCAAATAATTTGAAAGGGGAGGAAAAATTTGAAAGTGGTTGGCAAAAGGATCGCTGTATTATTGTTGGTTGCTTTGCTGTTTGCTGCGGTATCTGTACCATCTGTTGCCGCGGCGGAGGGGCAGCCCGGATTGATAATCAACGGTCAGGATTACCAGGCGGATCTGTATCTTAGAGACGGTGTGAGCTATATAGCGGCAGCATCTCTGGCCAAAATCCCCGGTTTGATCGTTGCAGAAGAAGGCTACGTGCCATTGCGCAGTTTTTTTATGAGCAACGGAGGCGATATCCGCTGGGATAAAGGGAGCCAAAACGTTATCGTCTTCTGGCGGGACAGAAAAGATAAGTGGGCGGCAGATGATCTGGTCGTCGAATCGAGCAGATTGCTGCAGGAAAAAAACACCTATAAAATGGAAGGCCGCATCAATATTAAAATGAGTACCACAGGCTCCGGCGTTGGCACTGTTCAGGAAATACCTGAAGTGGCCTCCATTATGGAGGGTGCATTTCAACAAGAACCGCTGGCCATACATGTCAAACAAACGATGGAGCTGCCCCAAGATTTTCTCGGGAAGGATACGGAGCCTGCCGGGGAGGAGCAGGCCCTGCCCGGCGGAACGATGAACACGGAAATGGTGTGGACAGAAAACAAAATCTATCAAAAAAGCCCTTTGGCCGAAGAATGGATCGTCCAGGAGCTTTCCGACGCGGATATGATGGGCAACCTGACAAATATGCTGCAGACCGCGCCGCAGCAATCGTTGGAAATGATGCGCGGATTCGGCATCATCTATGTTTTTGGCGATGATGCGGTAATCGATGGGCAGGACTATTATACGATCAGCAACTATATCGACAGCTCCACGTTTAAAAAAGTGTTAACAGAATATATGAAGGGCTTTGATATGAGCGGTTTGCCGGGCAGCCCCGGAGAGGCGCCAGATCCTGATGGAGGTGGGGTTGGGGACTCCAACATCGACCTCGGGCAGGTTTTCCAGCAGCTTTTAGAAACGATGGAAATAAACTATTATGTCGATACCTATATAAATAAGAAAACGTTGCTGACCGAGCACATGTCATTCGACATGGAGATGGAATATGGGCTGGATGAAACCCTAAGCCCCGAGGGCGCGGTCAACGTGAAGATGATCATGGACGGGGATCTCAGGCTCTATGATTTTGGCGCCGGGATCCAATTGCCGGATATGAGCGATGCCATTACACAACAGGAGTTACTGGAGCGGTTGACTAATAAAGCAGAAACAGCTGAATGAGAAAAAGATGGGCTAAAAACAGGTGTTAAAAAAACAGGCTTTAAACAAAAGCCCCGACGGAAGATGCCGGGGCTTACTTTTCTTATTCATAGATGGATTAGCGTAAATCTTGATCAGAACCCAGATTGTGCTCATTGAAGGAGGTCTTCGTAATTGCTGCCGGACAGCGTTTATAAAAAATTAACCGCACCTGAATCCGTCGCACTAGTTGGGGTTACCAGCCGCACTGGCCGGGGAAGTAACAGCCCGCTGGAAGTATTATTGAAACGGGGCTACCAGGGCCGGATCTATCCGGTCAATCCCAAAGGAGGGGAGGTTTTGGGGCGCCGCTTCTACACCTCCCTGCTGGAAGTGCCGGAAATACCCGATCTGGCCGTTATCTGCGCGCCCCGCGATGCGGTACCAGAGCTTTTTAACCAGTGCATTGCCAAAGGGGTTAAACTTGTGATCATTATTGCCCAGGGTTTCTTTGATGGGGATGAGGAAGGTATCCTGATGCAGAAGGAGCTCCTGAAACTGGCTGCCAAAAACAGCATCCGGGTGCTGGGGCCCAACACCTTGGGCATCGTCAATAACTATCATAATTTTTGCACCTCATTTATCGATTTTATTAATCCTGTTAAACCGATTGGCATCACCTGCCAGACGGGCACCTTTTATGTGGGCGCCTCCCAGCTCTGCACCGGTATCGGTATCCTCATCGATTCCGGCAATACCACCGATATCAGCGTTACCGATGTGATCGTGCATCTGGCAAGGGATCCCCGCCTTAAGGTTATCAATATCCATCTGGAAAGTTTGCAGGATGGGGGCGGGGCCAGGTTTATGGAGGCAGCCAAGGATGCAGTGGCACTAAAGCCGGTGGTTATCTATAAAACGGGGTCAAGCCCTGCCGGTTCATTGGTAGCCAGCTCCCATACGGGCCGGATTGCCGGCGAGGATAGGGTTTTTGATGCCGCACTGAGGCAGAGCGGCCTGATCCGCGTGGCGGATGCCGAGGAAATGGGCGACCTGAGCAAGGTTTTCTGTACCTTTGATGGAATCGGGGGAAAGCGCATTGGCATAATATCCATCTCCGGCGGCGCCGGCGTTATGGCTGTGGATGCCTGCACCCGCTTCGGGCTGGAAATAGCCACTCCCTCAGAGGCCACCATGGAGCAACTGGAAGCATTGTTTCCCAAATGGGCATCCTGTCAGAATCCCATGGATATGTGGCCGGCTGCCATGTTCCATGGTTATCAGAACTGCTGCCGCCGCATCCTGGAAGCCTACCTGCGGGACCCGCAGATAGATGCCGTAATTTATATGACCGGCTCATTTTTAACCATCGAAGAAGACTTTTTGGATGCCTCAGATGTTATTCGGGAACTGGCGGGCAAATACCCGGAGAAGCCGATCGTTGTTTCCACTTGCGGCAACAACTACCGCTATTATGAAGAAGAACTGGAAAAAGAAGGTACGGTGCTTTATTATTTTACTCTTGAGCGTGCCGCCAGGGCCCTTGCCGCGCTGTATAAATACCATCACCTGCTCAAGAACAAAAAGCGCGGCAGGGAGGGGGACGCGTTGCCTCTCCGGCAAAATGAGGAGGCTGCCGGGCTCCTTGCCGGTAAAAAGGGCAACTTATCCCAGACGGATGCCCTAAGCCTCCTGCAGGCATGCGGCATTCCCGTGGCTCGCTGGACCCGGGCGGAAAACAGCAGGGAAGCTGCAGCGCTGGCCGATACCATCGGCTACCCCGTGACCATGAAAATCATCAGCCCGGATATCGTTCATAAGTCGGATGTGGGCGGGGTGAAGCTGAACATTGAAAACGCCCGGCAGCTGGA
>CAZAQM010000198.1:0-3844 GCA_964487385.1 uncultured Dethiobacter sp. | reverse complement strand
CAGGCGGTACCGTGCAGATCAAGCTCCTGAAAATCGATCATGACGGGAAACCGGGAATCGACGCCACCCTGGCCGTGGGGGAAAAGATCATCACGGTTGTCGACGGCGTCTATAGCCTGGAAATCCGTATTCCCTATAAGCCCCAGCCGGGGGAAGACACGGCCGCCCTGTGCATCGAATATATCCGGGAGGACGGAACGACGGAATTGGTTCGGGAGTCCAGATATGATGCGGAGAAGGAAATGGTATCTTTTTTCCCTGCTCATTTATCCAAATATGGGGTTGCTTACCGTCCCATTCTATTCAGTGACGTGGCGGCTACCCACTGGGCCAACGGCTATATTACTTTTTTGGCGGCCCGCGATGTGATCACAAATCCGCCGGGCACCAAGTTTCGTCCCGACGACGCCATTACCAGGGCGGAGTTTATCAATATGGCAGCCAGGGCTTTTGCCGTGGCCAACCTGGGCAAAAGAGCTTTCCAGTCCTACCGGGACGTAGCCCCGGATCAATGGTACGCCCTGGCTGTCGGCTGGTCTTATATGAACAATATTTCGCCGTTCCTGGCTTCCGGAGGCAACTTTTATCCGGAACAGGGCCTGAACAGGGAAGAGATATCCACCCTGGCCAACAATGTCTCTCTAAGCCTGGGCCTGCGCCTGAGAACGGAAAATCCCGTCGTTCGCTTCAGCGACGCCCAAACAATTTCGTCCTACGCCCGGGACGCTGTTTCCCGCATGGTTGCCTGCGGCATTGTTCCCGAAGGAGGGGGAGGCAGGTTCCTGCCCAAAAGCAGCTACACCCGGGCCGAGGCGGCACGCTCCATCAGCCTGTTGATGTCCAGGATGAGATAGAAGAGGAGGAAGCAAAGCCCCTTCCCGCCCCGCCCAAGGTCCAAAAGAAGAAAGATTGGGGCTGCACGAAATGAACTGCGGGGGTGAAACAAAACCATGGAGATGAATGATAACAGCAGAGAGCAAACTCTGCCTTTCGCCAATGAAGAAGAGTACCTGGCCGGCTTGTTTCAGCTGGAGGCAATCCGGCTGAAGTTCTACTATAACAGCGAAATCGCGGCCTTGGGGGAACGGCCCCGTTCCGTCAACAAGTTTCTTCCCTCCATGGATGAAGTGGGCTGCCTGCTGGAAAAGAAAATTGAAGAGCAGGCGCCAAGCGGCGAATTTCAGGTTATGCTCTCCTGGGAGGAATACTTCCGCGCCAGAATCGGGAGCCCTTCGTCTGGGAATGTCGACCCATACGGAGCTGCTCCTGCGGAAGAAACAAGCTTTGCAAGCGGGGCCGCCTTTGCGGGCGAAAAGCTCTGCCGCCGTTTTAGCTTATCGGAGTTCGGCCGGTCGGCTTTGGTATTGTCCCTGATGGCGGAAATCGACGGGGATTACCGCTCCATCCTGCAGTTCCTGCAGGGAAACATAGATTCCTCGTATCCCACGCCGGAATTCTGTGCCAAGGTGTTCTTTCATCAAAAGAGACAATTGGTTTTGGAATTCTACCGGGAGGCGGAGAAAGAGTTGGGCGCCCTGTCTCTGTTGTTTCCGGCCCTGGCGGAAAGCGAGACTCCATATCTCGCGCAGATGATTCCAGACAGGCGTTTGATATCGCTGGTGATGGGCGGGGGGGATGTTTCCCCTTATTATTTGGAATCCTGCGATTCCGCAGCTGATTTGCCGCCGCTTTTCTTTCGGGAGAAGGAACGGCAAAAAGCTGAGGCCTGCTTGCAAGGGAAGCCCGGTGGTCTCATCTTTTTGTACGGAGAAAAAGGAGCGGGTAAAAAGCATTTCATCCGGCATCTTTGCCGGGAAGAAAGCGGAGTTGTTTTCTGCCATTTGTCCCTGGTGGAGGAAGAGCCGCCGGGGAAAAAAGAGAAACAGGCGTTGAGTGTCGCTTTGCGGGAAGCTGTTTTTCAAAATGTGCCCCTTGCCATTACCGGGCTGGAGTCTTATGATCAGGAGCAAAAGAAGCGTCTGGTCCGCTGGGTGCGGCAGGAAACAGAGGTAAAATGTCCGGCTGTTTTTTTGCTGTGCGACAATGAAACCCCGTTTTGGGGGGAGGACGAACTTTTCCTGCTGGAGCTGGCGCCCCTGGATGAAAGCCAACGACGCCAGGTCTGGGAGTTTTACAGTACAGGAGATCTCTTCCAGGGGGATTGGAAACTTTCTTCACTGGCCAATACCTTTGCTTTTACCCCGGGCCGGATCGTCACCGCCCTGCAGACGGCCCGGCACTTGTCCGGCGGCCCCGGCAACCCTCTGGACAAAGAGCTGATCTATCAGGTGTGTTACGGCTTGGTGGAGCACAAGCTGGCTGAAAAAGCCAAACGGGTCAAAACGAATTTTTGCTGGGCTGACTTAAAGCTGGCCAAAGAAGAGAAGGAGATCCTGCGGGATATCTGCAACCGGGTCAAAAACAAACATATTGTCATGTCGGAATGGGGATTTTCCAGGATTCTCCCCTATGGCGGCGGTATTTCAGCCGTGTTCGCCGGACCGCCGGGGACAGGGAAAACCATGGCCGCCCAGGTGATGGCTAATGAGCTGAATATGGAATTATACCAGACCGACTTATCCCAGGTGGTGGACAAATACATTGGGGAGACGGAAAAAAACATCCGCCTGATCTTTGACCAAGCCAGGAAAAGCAACAGTATCTTGTTTTTTGACGAAGCGGACGCCCTCTTTGGCAAAAGGGTGGAGGCGGTCAGCTCCAATGACCGCTTTGCCAATATCGAGTCCTCCCTGCTTTTGCAATGCATGGAGGAATACAGCGGTATTTCCCTTCTGGCCACCAATCATTACAGTGCTATTGATCCGGCTTTTGTGCGCCGGTTTAAATATCTGGTGAATTTTCGCCTTCCCGACGCGGGGCTGCGCCTGGAAATCTGGGAATCTGTTTTCCCTCAGGGGGCCCCCTTATCCGAAGAGCTCGATTTTCCCTGGTTGGCCGGGAAATTCGAACTAACCGGCGCCTATATTAAGAATATCGCCCTTTCCGCCGCTTTCCTTGCTGCCGAAGAAGGTGCGGCGGTAAATATGCTCCATATCCTGAAAGGTCTAAAACGGGAGATGGCCAAAGAAAGCCGGATGCTGGAGCAATCCCAGCTGGGGAGTTTCGGTTACCTGTTTGGCAGTTTGTAGGAATCAACACCTGGGAATCATCCCCGGGTGGAAAAATCGTCAAATCTGATCTGATGTATCAATTACCAAAAACTATTTGGATGGTAAAAAAAGGATTACATGGAGTATCCATTTATCCCAATAAAATTAATAAAGAAAGAGGATGAGAATAATGATACCAGAAAAAATGATGGAAGTTTTAAGGCATGAAGGAGTTGTTTCAATAGTTACCCAGGCTAATGAAGCACATGTGGTAAATACCTGGAATAGTTATATTAGAATTTCCGGGGATGGAAACTTTCTAATCCCCGCTGGGGGAATGAATATTACAGAAAATAATTTAAAAAAGAACAATAGGATCCTGATGACTTTAGGCAGCCGTGAGGTTGATGGCTTCCATTCTAAGGGGACTGGGTTCTTGATAGAAGGGGTGGGGGAATTTTCATACCAGGGAGAAGATTATGATATTATGAAAGAAAGCTTTCCCTGGATGAGAGCAGTTTTAATAGTTAAAGCAGATAAGATTACACAAACTCTTTAGTGTTTTAAGTGGTTCCGGCATTATCGATAACAGGATAATCGTGTTCGATTATGTTGAGGAGAAGGAATATCAGCTTTTTGACCGTGACAGTGTTTTCAATGGATGTCAGTCTGAGCTTTATCCCGGCCATGCCTCCGGTGAGATTATCTACCTGGGTTGTCAGGGTCGAAACTTG
>CAZAQM010000197.1:0-3848 GCA_964487385.1 uncultured Dethiobacter sp. | reverse complement strand
ACCTGTGCAGGATAAGGAGCAGATCTATCCTCCCTTCTTCTGTTCGTACATACGCCCGTCCGCTGAGGTCAACAGCTTATCTGGGCTATCACCATCCTCAGGAAAAATAACAATACCGTTGCTTAAACCAATTTTGATGTTCTTTGTAAAAGCAGACGCTGCAACCGCGTCTTCAATTCTTTTCATTATCGTTTCTGCTTGTTCTATTTTCGTTCCAGGCATAAGAAGGACAAATTCATCGCCCCCATAACGGGCTAAAACATCGCCTTTCCTTATGTTTTCAACAAGTGTATCAGCGATCTGTTTCAGCAACTTATCTCCCACAAGATGGCCATACTGATCGTTTACGAGTTTGAAATTATCGAGATCGATAAATGAAAGGGCGAAGCTCAGATTTCCCCGACGGCAATGCTCAATTTCTTCATTAATCCTTGCTCTCAGGTAGCTGGAGTTATACAGGCCCGAAAGGTGATCGGTGATAGAGGACAGGTACATTTCATCCCTTAGCTCCCATTCTTTCTCGGTTGACAGGCTCACCATCCAGGCAACAAAGGCCAATGTTCCCATTCCTACTATTATATGGGGAAGAAAGGGCGCCAGTATATGAGACTGCAGGGGTGCCAGCGGACTGCCAAAATATATTAAGTACATGAGAACCGTAAGGCCCAGGACGGCAGCATAGCTAATCGCTCCCGCTTTCCACCCAAACCTGATTATGCTGCTGCAAACAGGTATGGTATAGGCCACCTGAAAAAAACTTTTTATCCCGCCCGTTAAATAAATTAAGAAGGCAATATACAACAGGTCCAGCCAGTCAATCGCTGGAGGAAGATGCCTATTTTCAGAAATATCGGCTGGTTTAAAATAACGAGCAAAACCATACAAAAGAGCGGTAAAAGAAAAGAATATCAGCACTGCAGGCGATATTTCCAAGTATTCCGCGGCTGCTATTGTAGATATTGTGTAAAAAACAATATAGCAGATTCGGATCCGAGACAGTTGATATTCAAGTTCTGCTCGTCGATTCTGTTCATATGGCCGTGACGCAATAGTTGGGATAGCTTTTCCCATTTTTCGTTTTCCTCAAATCCAATTAAAGGGACGCCTTATAGATTTTAAAACTCAGCATAATACCCGTTATTTTAGGAGAATAATAATAAAAACCCATGATGTTACTCATAGTCTGTAGACCTATAGTATACAAGCAAACAAAATTAGTCAATAGCACGGCATGTGTAAAGAAGGAAACAATAATGGAGAAAGACATCCGAATTTTTTTTGGCGATCATCTTAAAAAGCTTCGCCGGACACAAAATATCTCCCAGGAAGAACTCGCTTTCCGCAGTGGGCTGCACAGGACCTATATTAGCTCGGTGGAAAGAGGGGAACGGAATATATCGCTTGTAAATATTGCTAAGCTTGCCAGGGCCTTGGGAATCGGTCCAGACAAGCTCTTGCGGGAAAAAGAATAGGCCGTCGGTCTAATTAGAGGATGGGGGCGCTACACCGCCTGGATAGTCCGCTTCTCCCGCCGTCCTCCGCTGCACAGCCAAAATGAAAAAGACCCCGGGGCTCAAGGTTTTAACCTGGCTATCGGGGTTTTCTTATCGGTAAAATAGAGGAAAAGCGTTTGGTTTAAAAGCATGGGCAAAGGTTCTGATGTGTCAATACCCCCGTCCCCCTGTCACGTCCCCCTGTCACACTATTGAATATCGATCTTCCTTCCTTTTATTCTTTCCGGCTGGGCCTTGGGAAGGGTGATAGATAGAATTCCATCCCTGTACTGGGCTTTGGCTTCTTCGGAATTGACTTCCACAGGGAGCGGGATGGTTCGGGCGAAGCTGCCATGGTACCTTTCCGAGCGGAAGACATTTTCATCCTTAAAATCCTGATCCCTTTTGATCTGTCCGGTCAGGCGGACCAGGCCTTCGTCCACATAGATGTTCAGGTCCTCCTTGGTAACGCCCGGAATCTCCGCTTTCAGGATAACATCCTTGTCCGTCTGGTAGATATTGACCCGGGGAAGGTTTCCATTGCCAAGCCCCCTCCAGGGCATGCGCTCAAAAAGGCTGTTCATATCCCTGTCCAGCTCCCTGAAAGGGTTCCATTCCATCAATCCCATTTGATTTCTACTCCTTTTTAAGTGAAATTTCATGAAAATGCAGCATTATCATTTTCTCCCCTGTAAAAAAAAATATTCTTTGCTTCGCAAGGAATTTCCTGCAAAGGTTTACCTCTACATTTATCTAAAATAAAAGAAGGAAAATTGCTCTCAAAAGAGAATTCTACATTAAAATACCTTAGAAAAATTTGCCTTCCCATATTTACTGCGGGGGGCTTGTCAATTAATGGAGGAAAATTGAAAAAATGACAACTATTCCAGAAAAAATTATCAAAAGAGACGGACGGGTTATGCCATTTGATCAGGAGAGAATCACCAACGCCATCTTCAAGGCAGCCAAGGCCGTGGGAGGGGCCGACAGGGCGTTGGCCATAAAGCTGTCCGATGAGGTCCTCGGCATCATCTGCCGCATGTTCGGGGAATCCCTGCCCAGCGTGGAGCAAGTGCAGGATATCGTCGAAAAGGTGCTCATCGAAAATGGGCATGCCAAAACAGCCAAGGCCTATATCCTCTATCGCAAGCAGAGGGAAGAGCTGAGAAATTTCCAGAACATCCTGCTCAACACGGAGAAAATGTTTCAGGAATATCTGGGGGGGGAAGACTGGCGCATCAATGAAAACAGCAATATGAACTATTCCCTGCAAGGGCTGAACAACCATATTATTTCGGCGGTAACCTCCCGTTACTGGCTGGAAAAAATCTACCCCGAAGGAGTCAAGGAGGCCCACCGCCGGGGCGACTTTCACCTGCACGATCTCAGCCTGCTGGCCCCCTACTGCTGTGGCTGGGATGTGGCCGACCTCCTGGAAAATGGCTTTGCCGGCGTTTCCCAGAAGGTGGAAAGTGCTCCCCCCAGGCACTTCCGCACCGCACTGGGGCAGATCGTCAACTTTTTTTATACGCTCCAGGGCGAGGCGGCCGGGGCTCAGGCCCTGGCCAATTTTGACACCTATTTGGCCCCTTTCATCCGCTTCGATGGCATGGATTACAAGGAAGTCAAGCAGGCGATGCAGGAATTTATCTTCAACCTCAACGTCCCCACCAGGGTGGGCTTCCAGACGCCCTTTGTCAATATTACCATGGATGTGACGGTTTCTTCCGTTTTAGCTTCCGAGCCGGTCATGATCGGCGGCAAGCGCCAAAAGGAATCTTACGGCGAGTTCCAAAAGGAAATGGATATGCTCAACCTGGCTTTTTGCGAGGTGATGATGGAGGGGGATGCCCGGGGCAGGATTTTTACCTTCCCCATTCCCACCTATAATATAACGCCGGACTTCGACTGGGACGGGCCTGTTTCTCGCAAAATCCTGGAAATGACGGCACGCTATGGCATTCCTTATTTTGCCAACTTCATTAATTCCGAACTTTCCCCGGAAGATGTGCGCAGTATGTGCCTGCATTCAGAAGAGGATATTCTGATCAGGGAAAATGGGGTTGTCCGGAAGTTAACAATTGGAAAGCTCTTTGAACAAAACAAAGGCAAGCGGCTGGACAGCGAATGGTTTGAGACGGATAACTATATCGAAGCGCTTTCGCTCGATCCTGTATCGGGTAAACTGGAATGGGCAGAAATTAAAAGGTTGCTTCGCGTTACGGATCGGGCTGTTGTCCATCTTCGAACCGGGGACGGCAAAACAATGAAAGTTTCCCCTGATCATTTGGTGGCTGTCTATACCACAGATGGTATTACAACAAAGAGAGCATCTGAAATTTGCACCGATGATTT
>CAZAQM010000196.1:0-3868 GCA_964487385.1 uncultured Dethiobacter sp. | reverse complement strand
CTTCTGGCTGTGCTCCAGGTTGGGGATGCTCAGGCAGCCGGGCCGGAACCTGGGGCAGAGGTTGGGGCCGATCCCGATGTCCTCCCAGGCGAAGCGGCTGCCGGTCGGCCACTGCCGCGGCGCTTGCCCTCTTCCCGGACTGGGTCTCTTGCTTTTTTTTGCTTTTGCCGCCGAATAAGCTTTGAAAAATACCTCCAGGCATGAAAATTCCTCCTTTTTGCTATCTTTGCTTATATTTCTCCCAGCAGGACGACATCCATCAGTTCTTTGACTGACACACGCACACGCCCCTTACCCCAGATGACGTAATCGCCATTCGTCCTGACATCGTTGAACAGCGCCTTGTTCTCCAGCAGCCCATATTTGATGGTGCCCAGTTTGACGGAGAGGTCCACCGTCACGGTGCTGCCGCTCTCCATTTCCATAAACAGCCGGTAATTCTCCAGCGGCATGACCGCCCTGATATAGCTATCTACGCAATTACCCATCTGTGTGCCTCCTCTCCTCCCGGCGCCTGAACGTCAATTTTTCTTTTCGCATATGAAAATTCCCTCTGCCATTATTGTATTGAGGATTTTTTAAAAGCGCCCCGTCCGAATGGACAGTTTCGGAATAAAAAAGTCCATCCTGCCCGATGTGTGCAGGATGGACTTTTTCTTCAACGCTGTTTGAGTCTTTCGGCAAGCATAGCGCGGCGGTCCACGTCCAGCTTTTGAAAGGCCGTGCGCAGGTGGAAACGCACCGTGTTTTTCGTAACCGAGAGCCTCTCCGCAATCTCGCTGTTACGCAGTCCCTTGGCCGCCAGCAGAGCTACCTCCCGCTCACGCGGGGTCAGCCGCTCCGACGGATTTTCCCCGAACAGGTCCTGATACAGCCTGATCCAACCCGAGGCGAAACGTTCCTTCACTTCCCGGAACTTTCGGAAAAAAGCGGGATATTCCTCCTCGATCAGTTTATCGGTCAGCCCTTTGGTCAGCCAGGAAAAGGAAACAAAGTTAAAGATGATGCCGTCGGGCAAAGCCGCCCGTGCGGCGCACCGAACCAACGTCGCGGCCCGGTCCCGCTGGTCCATCTGCATGTAGCCAGCGGCTGCGGTAAGGGAGAATAGCATGGTAAATAGGGGGGTTTCCCCAAGGCCGTCCGGTAACCTGGCCTCGAGCATCCCCACCAGTCGTGGGAACTCGCCATGGTGGAACAGGCAAAGCCCATGAACGAAGAGGGCCATGGGCATCATAGCCGGCAAGAGCCCCTGTTCCGAAAAGTCCCCGGTTCTGAGCCAGCCTGCAATACCCTCCGTCTGCTGCAGTTCGACAAGCAGCATCCCGCGCATAATATCCAGGGCCGAACGAACGACAAAGGAGTTCTGTCCGGGATAGGAGGCGGCACGCTCCATGGAGTTGATGGCGTGCTGCCAGCCTGCGGTATCGGCCTTGTGCAGGGCGACTTGCGCCAATTGCAGCGTAGCCCCCAACTGGACGATGCTCTGCTGTTTGCTTTCAGCTAGGAAAATCGCCTTGTGGGCAAGGATCTCCGCTTCGTTCAGATCCCCCCTGTGGTAGGCAAGCTCAGCACGGTACAGTACGTCCGCACCGCTGCCATGGCCGTTGGTCAACCTGGCGTACAAGGTGATATATTCCGTCAAAGCATCCGACGCCCGGTCGGCCTGGCCCGGCGTGAGGCAGTAATCAGCCAGCGGGCCGCACCTGCCAAAACTCCAGGGCGCGGTGGGCAGGATTACCCGTGAGCATCTCCCCTGGAAAAGTGCACCCGCTTCCCGCAGGACGGCGGTCATTTCCTCCAGATGGGGATCACGCTGAAAGGAGGATAAAAGCTTCCATTCACCAAGCAAATACGCAGCATCTTTTTTGCCTGGTGTATCCAGGATGACATGCAGTTCTTCCATCAGGGCGTCAAACGCCGTATTCAGGCCGGCTATCTTCAGTGCCCAGGCCACGCGCAGCATGGAAAGAGGATATGACTTTTTAATTTCAGCCGGGCAGTTTACGGCAAGCCCCAAAGCAAGTGCGGAAAAGGGCCTATCCCCGATTGGTTCCAAAATCAAATGGGAAAAGTCGAGGGAAAGCATCCGCGCGTAGTCTTTGATTTGCCAATAAAAGCCCAGCGCCTCAAGGATTTTGCCGGTATCCCGGCACAGGTCGCCTGCCCGCAATAGACATTGGCGTTCAAACTCCGCGCCGCATTCATGGCGTTTCCGGATCACCAAGGCGTACAGAATGCTATGCAATTCATAGTGCTGTTCCCCCGGCTCGTAGCGGATAAAGGGGTTTTCCAACGCATCCAACACATCATCGGAGAGCGCGTCGCAGTCGAGCAGCGCGCACATTTGTCCCAGGGTAACCGTTTCAAAAGGTGATAGGCGCAGGAGGAAGGTTTGCTGCTCTCTCGTCAGTTTTTCCCACACCAGGTACTCCATAAGGGCCAGAATATCGCGCGTATCAGTGAAGGCCCCCCCTTCCTGAAAAGCGCGGAGTTGCAGATAAACTGCTATAATCCAGCCCTCGGTAGAGGAGGCGATCTTTTTCGCAATGTCAGGAGGGATGTTCACGCCCGCCAGCGAATAATAGCGGCGGATATCCGCGGCATTCAGCCGCAGGTCGGAGGCAGTGATGTGAGCAAAACCATAACCTGCAATAGCGGTGAGCAGCTTCCGCTTGAGCATATGCGTCAGAATAATGACATGAAGACCCTCGCCGCCATGCTCGATCAAGGCGACGAAAAAAGCGGTGGGCAAGGCGGTGTGCAGGAATTGAAAGTTATCAATTACGAGATACGCTTCATAGCTGCATTGGATGGCGTGCAGGGCGTCGCAGGCTTCTCCGATAGTGGCGGCGTTGGGCAATTCTATTTTCAGAAGGCGCTGCCCCGCATGCCGGTCTATTCTTTCGATCACCTGAGAAAAACGGCGGAAACCGGCGGCGGGCAGTTCGTCGGCGGCGGTAAACCAATAAACGGGCATGCTTTGCGGGAGCGCATTTTCCAGGTAATCCCGGATTGCTGTCGTTTTCCCGTAACCGGGCGGAGCTTCCACCACGGTGGTGGGCGCAGCTCGGATCCCGTCCAGCTTCTGCTTGAGCCTGTCCGAATAATAATGCGGCTCGCCTTGAACTTTATTCCTCTTTCCCATCGGACTACCCCCTTGATACACTGTGGGGAAATCAAAAAAGCTTTAGATTCCGGGCCTTTTTAATGGCCGCTGTTTTACCGCCGGCCTCCAGCTTGCGTCAGATACGCTTATATTTATACATTTAGCATATCTTTTCAGGGCTAATCAGTCAAGAAAGAATACCCATCTTTGGAAACTAACACCGCATCAAAGAAGAAAACAAGGCCAGGCAGCCAGCCGCTTCTCCCGAAAGGTACCTTGCAGGCAACATCATCAGAGCGCTGGAAAACAAGGACGGTTACCTGTTTTTAAGACCAAAAGGAGTGAATTCGGCGAGTGCAGTAAATATGTCAATTTTGTTTCTGTCGGCCCGAAGGGGAACGCCGCCTGCGGCAAGGCAGTGGTAACCATCAACCGGGAGGCCATTAACGAGGATTTAAAGCTGGCTGGTTATTATCTTCTTGTCACGTCTGAAACCGGGATGAAAGCGGATGAGATGGTTTTGAGCTTTAGCACCATTTTTCCATTTTTTATTCCTAAAGGCAGGACTTATGTATGGTTTATTGCAAACTTTTTTAGAAAATGTTTTTCATGTTCCTTTGAACACTTAGAAGCGTTTAAGGCGTTTATTTTGCAGGCTGGCATAATTATCCTTAAAAAGACCGGCCAGATGGCGAGCCTGCTCCTGAAAGGCATGGCGATCCCGCCAGGTATTTTCTGCATGGAGTATTTCCCTGGGGATAC
>CAZAQM010000195.1:0-3874 GCA_964487385.1 uncultured Dethiobacter sp. | reverse complement strand
TCGGAGATCGTCTATCTAATCGGCAGAACAGAGAACAAAATTGCCTATGATATCAGCAGCCTCGCCATGGATTGGGACGAAGCCAAAAAAATCATTACCCTTGAAATCGTGGGCGGCGAAGGCGGGCACAGCTATGCGGTGCGTTCGGCAGTGCGCCTGCAAAACCTGTATTAAAACGAGGATGGGGTTAAAAGCAGTATGCATGGGCAAAAGGGTTCTATTCTGATCTTGACTGTCTTCGTCTGTGCGGCTCTGCTTATCATGGCTGCATGCCTGATGGATCTCAACAGCACGGATGTAAGGATAGCGGCCAACCAAAGGGATGGCCTGCAGGCCTATTATTTAGCCGCGGCAGGCATGGAGCTTGCCTTGGGCCTGCTGGCTGAAAAGGATCCTTTTTATTGCGGTAGCGGGGAAATCCCTTTTGCCGGGGGAACCATTGAGCTGAAGCTCAGCGCCAGGGATTTAGCGAATGGCAGCCGGCAGGTACAAATTACCTCCACCGGCAAACTCGGGGTTATCAGCGAACAGATAGTGGCAGACTTTCAATCTTTTCCCGCAGACAGCGGATGCACCGATGGCGCCGGGCTGGGCTGGTATGACCGGGACAGCGGGGTGATAACCCCCGGAGATCACGGTGCAGAGGGTGCCGTTTCCCTCGGCCGTCCCGCCCTGTCTTCGTTAACCCTTGGCAGCGGGGATGGCGGCGGCGCTGTTTTCTCCGCCGGGGAAATTGTTTTTAGGAGCAACCTGGCCCTGGAAAGCGATCTGAAGATTATGGCCGATTCTGCTGCCTTTCAAAAAAACATCTGCCTGTATCCCCAGGAGGGAAGCCTGTACTTCCTCAATCCTTCCGGGGACCCGCTCCGCGTTTACCTGCGAGGAGAACTGTCCGCACCCGGCAGCCCGCCCCTGGAGCCCGGTGTGTATCTTTTCCCCCATGGATTGCTGATAACAAAGGATTCATCTTTGTCTGAACTGCGGCGTTACCGGGTTTTTCCTGCAGTGCCGGGGACGATGATCCTCAGCAAGGGGATCACAGGCTAACAAAAGGGCCGTTTTTCTAAAAAGGTAATCTTTAATAAGGCAGGAAATTATTCCACCGTATAGAAATATATATGACAGTGAAACTAGCCATGAGGGATTGTTGTTCAAAGTCGGCTAAAAATTTAAAAGGAGGAACCCTAATGATTAACAAGATTTCAGCATTATTGGGGAAAGAAGCAGATTACCTTTTCAGCCATTCCTGCAAAACTGTTACAAAGGACCAACTCTTAACTCCCTCCCCGGATTACGTCGACAAAGTAATGGTGGTTTCCGATCGGCCTGCACCTGTTCTGCGCAACATGCAGACGCTCTTTTCCACAGGCCGCCTGGCCAATAGCGGTTTTCTTTCCATCCTGCCGGTTGACCAGGGTGTGGAGCATTCCGCCGGCGCCTCGTTTGCCCCCAACCCGATCTACTTTGATCCGGAAAACATTGTTAAACTAGCCATCGAAGGAGGCTGCAACGCAGTTGCCTCCACCCTTGGCGTTTTGGGCAGCGTCGCCAGGAAGTATGCGCATAAAATACCCTTTATCCTTAAATTCAATCATAATGAACTTCTGACCTATCCAAATAAATTCGATCAAATTCCCTTTGCCAACATTGATCAGGCTTTTGAAATGGGAGCCATTGCCGTCGGGGCAACGATCTATTATGGATCGGAGCACAGCAGCAGACAGATACAGGAGATCTCCCAGGCTTTCCACTATGCTCACTCCCTGGGGATGGTGACCATCCTCTGGACATATCTGCGCAATGATGCTTTTAAAAAGAACGGCGTGGATTACCATGCCTCTTCCGACCTGACCGGCCAGGCCAACTACCTGGGTGCAACCATCGAAGCAGACATTATCAAGCAAAAGCAAGCGGAGAACAACGGAGGCTATACGGAGCTGAACTTCGGCAAGACGAGCAAAAAGGTTTATTCTGAGCTCACCACGGACCATCCCATCGATCTGGTTCGCTATCAGGTGGTCAACTGCCTGATGGGGCGGGTGGGGCTGATCAACTCCGGCGGGGCTTCGGGGGATAATGATATCCAGCAAGCGGTAAGGACAGCTGTAATCAACAAAAGAGCCGGCGGCATGGGGCTCATCACCGGCAGGAAAGCTTTCCAAAAACCCATGAAGGAAGGCATCGAAATTCTGAACGCGCTCCAGGACGTTTACCTTTGCAAGGAGATCGACCTGGCCTAACCTAGCTAAAAATGATCGTTAGAAAGAATCGCAGAGGTTTTACTCTCATCGAGTTGTTCATAACCCTGGCGCTGCTGGGGCTGCTCCTGGCCATTGCCTTGCCCTGCTTTCCCGCACTTTCAGGTTACAGGCTGGAGGGTGCGGCAAGGAAAATGGCTGTCGATCTAAGGTTGATAAAAAATGAAGCTGTCTCCTCCGGCAAGGCCTGCCAAATCAAATTTTTTGTTTATGATCAATCATATCAATTGCGTTTGGCAGACGAAAATCAGATGGTTCAACTGCCGGAGGGGATTTCCTTTCAGGGCCAGACAACCTTTAGCAGGGATCCGCTCAACCCTTATGTTCAATTTAACGCTTTGGGCCATCCCAGCCAGGGCGGGACGGTAATTCTAAAGTCTGCTGGCGGGGACAAGCGCTATATCATCGTTACACCGGTTACGGGCAGGGTCAGGGTATCCAAAGAGCCCCCGCCAAACTGGTAGGCCATTCTACCCGGGCAGGATTATTTGCTGAAGGTTGAATCTGGACTATAATTGTGGGAATAGTAAACTAAGGGAAAGGCAGGCCCAAAGGAGGTGATAAGATAGAAAACCAGGCGCTCGCAAACAGGGTGGCAAAACTTCGTTCCAAAATGGACGCCGGCGATATTGAGGCATTTTTATGCACGCATCTGCCCAACATTTTTTACTTAAGCGGTTTTACCGGAAGCAGTGCTTTTCTGTGCATCACAAAAAAGGCACTGCACCTCTACACCGATTTTCGCTATCTTCAGCAGGCTGCTGAGGAAGCCCCTTTGTGTGAAATAATCAAAGTGGCTAACACCGATGATTTCAGCAAGATGAGCGATTTTCTTTTGAAAAACGGCATTAGAAATCTTGCTGTGGAAGAAACGAACCTCTCCCTTTATAGATATAACCGGCTCCAAAGTGTTGCCCAGGGCATAAATTTAATTACCCAATCCCAATTTGTGGAAGAAGTTCGTGCTTTTAAAGAGAAGGCTGAAGTAGAGAAGATTGCTGCGGCAGCCCGGATTGCCGATGAGGCTTTTCAGCAGCTCCTTTCGCTCATCAGGCCCGGCATGCGGGAGGATGAAATTGCCCTCGAACTGGAATACCGCCTGCGCAAAGCGGGTTCCCAAAAAAATCCTTTTGATATCATCGTGGCCTCTGGCCTGCGTTCGGCACTTCCTCACGGACTAGCCACTTCGAAAATTATCAGTGAAGGTGAACTGATCACCATAGATTTTGGCGCTGTCTTTGGAGGGTATTGTTCGGATATGACCCGCACCATTCTGCTGGGTACACCCTCGGAAAAACAGGCTGAGATATATAATATTGTTCTGGAGGCTCAGGAGTTGGCCATCAGTCAATTACAGATCGGCAGTCATTGTGCCGCGATAGATGGCCTGGCGCGCAATCATTTTCAAAAGTTTGCCTGCGAATCCAATTTCGGCCATGGGCTGGGGCATGGCGTTGGCCTGGAGGTACACGAACTTCCCACGCTTTCGCCCAGGGGCAGCCAGGTTCTGGAGGAAGGGATGGTTTTTACGGTTGAACCAGGCCTTTATTTTGAAGGATGGGGCGGCGTGCGGATAGAGGATCTGATTGCCCTCAGCGGTGGCAGGTTCCGGGTCC
>CAZAQM010000194.1:0-3907 GCA_964487385.1 uncultured Dethiobacter sp. | reverse complement strand
ATACTGGGGGAGGTTCTGGTTTACTTTTTAAACGTGGAAAAAACAAACGGAGAAAACCCGGCTTAGCACCGCCGGAAATAATCTGAAACAAATCCTGCCGCCACCAAAAAAGCCAGACTGCCCCAAAAAAAAGTAAAAAGCCCCCCCGGCGAAGAAAAACCGATGGAGGGAATAGAAATCATACCCATGGAAATTAACAGACAGGAAAGGATAGAACCTAAAAAGAGATAATTCACCGCAATTAATCTCCCTTTTTCTTTTTTCACAGGCTCCTCAATCTTTCTTTTAAATTCTATTCCTCTTATTCCAGAAAAATACCGAGCAGCCGATCATTTTAGGGGAAAGACGATCTTCGTCAGCAGCTCGCTTTCCGGCACCTCGCCGGGGCCATTGTAATAAAATTCATAGGATACCCCTGTTGGTATGTAGCCATTATCCCCGATCCATTGCATCATAGCGTTGTAGACGGGTTCAACTGCATCATACGGGCCTTTGTGCAGATAAAAGGCTTGTTTGCCGGCAGGTATTTCGCCCGCCTTTATCTCTCCCCTTCCAGGCAAGGATTTTGCTACGGGAAAACCCATCTCCACATCCAAATCCTGCATATCCATGTTGTAATAAGCAGCAAAAGCAAAAACCAATGGTTGTTCGCCGATCTCCTCCAGATATTCGACAATAGCCTTATAGGCTTTGCCCAATTCCTGGGGAAGATTCCCCACGGTGGTCCTCTTTCGTATGGAAAGGACCGGCTGAGCCGGCTGTTCCGTTACATGGAACTTGCTATCCATTCCCATTCACATCCCCCTCACAAGTTGGTTTCAGCAGAATTATTATTGCGGGGCCGCCGTTAAAAAATGCATAATAGCTTCTAGAACTCCACCACCCACGGATCTCGCCTTGTCGGAGATCGTTTTCCAGTCGATCTCATTGCCGCGGGGATCTATATCCCCCACCTTCATTCCCTTCTCCACCTCGAGTCCGGCATAAAGCATGCCGCGCACCAACCCGCTAATGGAGGCTGAAAGGGGGACATCCCCCACAGCCGCCACCTTTTCCCCTTTATGAACCAGCTCACCGATATTTTTATAGGGCGAAAAGCGCCCGGAAGCGGGGGCTCTGAGCAACCTGCCTGCGGAAACGCCTCCTACTTCTCCCGGGATACCGGTATCAGCTGCCGCCATCCCCGCATAAATCGCCCGGCCGAGCAGATGGCCCCTTTTGGTCTCTACGACGGCACTGACATCCTTCCCCGCCGTAAAACCCGGCCCAAGGCCAATGACGATCGGGGCATCGGCCAGGGAGGCGCCGGTGTTCCGCTTGGCCATCACGGCATCGATCAGCACCGTTGGCTTCATCCTCTGCAGCAAGCGGCCCTGGGGATCGATGAGCAGAGGGATGATACCCTGGGACCAACAGCTTTCGATCTGGGACTCTTCTTCTATTAGGGACGCCTTGATCCCCTCGATCTGCATATTCCCCTCATAGACCGCTGAGGCAAAGGAAACGCTTCTGCGCACGACGAGGGGACGGGGCAACTCCAGCATAACGATGGGAAAACCGGCAACCCGGAGGCGGTGGGCCACACCGCTGGCCAGATCCCCGGCGCCTTTAATGATCACCGGGCAATCATTCAGCTTAATCTTCTTCAAAGGCGGGTTATTGTTAACAGTGCTCATACGTTATACCTCGCTTCCAAAAGAAAATGTTTTTCCTGCAGAGCAGTAGGTAAAACGATCCTTAAAGGTCTGGTAAAAGATGGATGTGGCATGAAATCCTGTACAGTGACAGGGGGCAATTACTTGCACACCAAATCTTTCAATTTCCTTTAATGTATAATCTATCCGCTCTTCCGAGGCGGCAACAAGGTGTGTGCCGCCGATAAAGGCATGTATGCGATCGTTTCCCGTTAGTTCGGCAACATAGCTTAAGGTGTTAATCAAGCCTGCATGGGTACAGCCCAGCAGGACGATTGTCCCCTCGGAACTCTTCACAATAATTGACTGGTCATCGCTGAAGGGATCGGGCACCAAGCTTCCATCAGGATTCTGCCGGCAAAGGACTTTTGCCAACCCGGCTTCCTCTTTTTCCCTGCGGGGAATTTCACCCGTGACCAGGATACCCTCTCCTATTTCTTTCGGCCCCTCACTCAGGTGAAACCTTGCCCCCAAAGCCTCCAGCTCCTCCTTTGCCCAGGCAAGGCCTATTTTTTTTGTCTCTTCTCCTTCTAGAAGATGGTATTTAGCCTTAAATATATCGGGGTGGGCATATATATCCAGTGTGCCGGCATATTCCTGCAGCAAAACCTTAAGCCCCCCGGTATGATCATAATGCCCGTGGCTCAGCACCAAAGCATCAAGTGCCTTGAGGTCCACACCCAGTATGCGGGAATTGTGCAATAAGGTCATTCCGCCGCCTGTATCCAATAAAATTTTTTTAGATCCCATTTCCAGCAACATGGCCAGTCCATGCTCACCCAGTACGCCATTGGCAGGATATGGGACACTGTTTTCACAAAGTATGGTAATTTTTATTTTCGAAGACATTGGAACAATCCCTCCCTTTCACTCTCCTTGTTATTACCCTTATGCCTTGCCCTGTCCGGCCCGAACCTCGATCAACTCGGCAATAATACTTACGGCGATTTCCTCCGGCGTTTCGGCCTTAATCGGCAGTCCGATAGGCGAATAAACCTGGTCCAGCCTCTCCTTGCCGACTCCTTTTTCACGCAGTACCTGGTAGATCGTATCCCTTTTTTTAACGCTGCCGATCATGCCTATATAACATGCCTGCGTTTGCAGAGCCTGCTCCAAAATAATCAGATCAAATTTATGCCCCCTGCTGACGATAACCAGATAACTATCCGCATCGATGGTCAGATTCCGGCAACAATCAGCAAAATTTTCCAGGACAATGATTTCGTCAGCCAGGGGAAAGCGCTCCCTGGAGGCAAATTCCCCACGATCATCGAGTACTATTGTTCTAAAACCGACAAAGCTGGTCAACTGTGCAATTTTTTGTGAAACATGCCCGGCGCCAAAGAGGTAAACGGTAGAAGGAACACCCAAGGGTTCAAGCAAATACCTTATTTCCTTAAATGAAACCAACATGGGCAGACGGCTATGTTCAATCTGCATAAGCTGCTCTTTAAGCTGATCGGGCAGTTGCATACCGATCAGCTTATCCTCTGACAGGAGGCCTTGTTTCAAAGAATTACGGCTTTCATCCCCGGTGATAATCTTGCTCACCAGGATTGCTTTGCGGCGATCCCGCAATAAATCCACAAGGGAAAGATATAGCTCCTTGTTTTCCGAAAAGGAAGGTGAAACCAGATCGATAAAAACTTCCGCATCTCCCCCGCAAATCATATCTAAAGAGTTTATCAGATCGCTTGTAAGAACAAATTTCTCACAAATGGATCTGCCATCCGCATAGACATCCCGCGCCAACTCCAGCACCCTGGCCTCCAGGATTCCGCCGCCAATGGTACCCTCAAAAGAACCATCCCTGCGTATGAGCATTTTGGTGCCGGCTGTGCGCGGCGTTGATCCGCCCTGTTGGATAATCGTGGCCATGACGATCTTCTCGCCTTCGGCAAGAAGGCGAGAAGATGATTCATATATTTGCCTCATCCACTTTCACCCCTCCATGAATAGAAACTACTGCAGTAGTTGCCGTCATTATTTAATAGTAGCTTTCAATAAGTAAGGAAATTTATCCTGCCTGAAGATTATTTTTTACAAAATTATTTACTTTGCAACATAAAAATTAAAAAAACAACGAGAAAAAGCTGCCATGGGATTGAATAAACAACCGGCCGAATAGCAAGGGCGTCTTACGACGCCCAGGCCCTTCCAGATCCGTGCTTGCGCAATTAACGCACACGGCTCCTCATCTTGAGATTTGCGCT
>CAZAQM010000193.1:0-3986 GCA_964487385.1 uncultured Dethiobacter sp. | reverse complement strand
TGAGCGTGCCCTGTATGGCCATGGTGGCGCCGGCCAGGGCGGCAAGGATGAGGGTGAAGATGCTGAACTCCATAGTCAAAAAGCTCCTTTGGGATTTTACTTCTGCAAAACTTTTTAGGGCATGGGCCCTTCCTGCCGGGGATAACAAGTTCAGTTTGCCCCTGCCCGGCTTAATTTAATCGCGATTTTTCTGTTAATCATGATTCATGCAGCAGAACATATTTTATGCAGTAAGGCCAATTACAGCAAGGCCATGGCCATGAAGCGTTGTCAAAAAAAGAGATTAACATTATGATAAAAGAGGTTACTTGGACGATTACTTCAGAATGGGAGGCTGGAGGAATAATGCTTATAGAGGAAATTGCCATTCGGGTGGAAAATTTAGCCTTGCGGGGTTGGGCCTGCTGGCCCGGAGGCGATCGCCGCCTGCGGGAAAAGCAGCCTTTGCTCGTTCTTTGCCATGGCATACCCCGGGCGGTGACAGCGGCAGAGGAAAACACGGCGGCCAGGGAGGAAAAGGACGGCGGCTATGCGGCCCTGGCTGCCCGGTGTGCGGCCCTAGGCCTGCCGGTATTTCATTTTAATTTTCGCGGAACCGGGGAAAGCGAAGGAAACTTCGATCTGCTGGGTTGGACCCGGGATCTGTCCGCCTTTCTGGATTATTGGGAGGAAAGGGGGGCAAGAGGCGGTTTTTATCTTTGGGGTTTTAGCGCCGGAGCTGCTGTTTCTGCCTGTGTGGCCGCGGCCGACGAGCGGATTGGAAGGGTAATCCTGGCTGCCTGTCCGGCCAGCTTTCGCAAAATTTTCCCCCCGGAAGGCCTGGAAGAGCTCACCCTGCGTTTCCGCCAGACAGGGATCATCCGCGATCCGGCCTTTCCAGCCGATCCGGCACGGTGGCTGGCGGATATTCATGCTGTGGAAGCGGTTGCCTGCCTGGATCGTCTAGCCCCCAGGCCTTTGCTGCTGGCACACGGCGCCGCCGATGAACTGATCCCCCTCAGCCATGCCTACGAGCTGTTCAGGCGGGCGGGCCGTAGACGGCATCTTTTAATCCTGCCCGGCGCCGGCCACCAGCTGCGCAGGGAGAAAAAGGCGGTGGAGCTTTGTCTGAACTGGCTTATAAATATTTAACTGTGCACGGTTCCCGGCAAATTTCAATCGGTTCCCGGCATCTTGTTATCTGGGGAAAAAGTTATTTTCCCAAAAGGAATGTTTGAGGCTATGCCCTTCCAGGGCGGCGATACAGGATTCCGTGAGCAGATCCAGCCGGCTGAAGAGGCTGGGTGTCTGTTTTCTCTTTTTTTCTCCGTCCCCGCGGGCCAACGGCCCAAAGGGGACGAAATAAATTCCCCGGACCTCCATCAACGTGGAGATATCGTCGAGGGGAGGGCAAAGTTCTTTTTCCAGGGCGGGGACGACGACCAGCGGAAGGCCGTTGTAGTCTCTGGGGATCGTTTTTTTGAGCAGGCTGAGCTGCTCTCCTGCACAGGGTATAAAAACGAGCAGATCAAATAGGGATTCATGGAAGAGAGCGGGAAAGTTTCCGGCTTCCTCTTCTTTTTTTCCCCCCGTCAGCACGATGAGGACTTCCGCACCTTCAAACATTATTCTATTTATTTCATTTAAAATTCGGGTATCGCTTAGCTGTTTAATCTCCAGCATGATACCTATTTTTTTGCCTTGCAAGCGCATCATAAAAACACCTCCCGATGCTAATTTATGGTATGCGCTTAGCAGGGAAGGTGCCAATGAAACCTGGACGAAAAAAATATAAAAGGCAGATAACAAATCGGCTTCCGGAGAGCCTTGCGGAGAACATCCTTCGCAGAAGCTAAAGATCGAGAATATTTTCCAAGCCATAAATCATCCCCCGGTGATCGACCACTTTTTTTATGGCCATCATTACTCCGGGCATAAATGATTTGCGATCGTAGGAATCGTGGCGGATGCTGAGGGTCTGCCCCAGCCCGCCGAAAATTACCTCCTGGTGGGCGATGAGGCCTTCCAGCCGGACGCTATGTATATGCGTGCTTTCGGCTACCGCCCCCCTTGCTCCGGCCAGCTTTAACAGCTCCTCCCGCTTGCGGGGTTTTTGGCGGCGGCCGGCGGCGATCATCTCTGCCGTTTTTAACGATGTCCCCGAGGGGGCGTCGATCTTCTGATCGTGATGCAGCTCAATTATTTCCGCCTGGTTAAAATAACGGGCCGCCACCTGGGAAAACTTCATCATGAGAACTGCTCCCAGGGCAAAATTGGGGGCGATAACGGCGCCCAAGCCTGCTTTTTCAACCCATTCGTCGATGAGCTCCAGATCGACCTGGGTAATTCCCGTCGTGCCGACGACAGGCCGGATTCCCGCCTGCAGGGAAATGCGAATATTTTCCATGACGGCCATGGGGGTGGTAAAATCCACCAGGACTTGGATCTGCCCATCGGCAAGCGCTTCCACGCTGAGATCCTGAATGAAAAGTTCCATCTTGGGCAGGCCCAATGCCTCTCCGATATCCTCCCCGCGGCCCTGGAGATCGAAGACGCCCGTCAGCGCAAGCTCCTCATCCTCGAGGACAGCCTGGCAAACCTCCCGCCCCATGCGCCCATAGGCTCCGTTGACGGCAACTTTAATCTTTCCCACCAATAGTATACCTCCTGTTTTTACTGCGGTTCGGCTAAATTCATTAAACTCTTTTGATTGTCCTAGAAAAACCAGAAGATGTCAAGAATTCATCTGGGTCCGGCGGGAAAACTTACAATAACAGGTTTGCGAAGAAAACCAAGGGGAAGATCCCCATCAAAGAAAAGAGGGTAAATTGGTGGTTTTAAAGATCGGAATTAATGGTTTCGGGCGCATCGGGCGCGTGACATACCGGGCCCTTTTGGAAAAAGGCGGCGCCGAAGTGGTGGCCATAAACGATCTGGCCGATACGGCAGCCCTGGCCCATCTGCTAAACTATGACTCCCTTTACGGCAGGCTTCCCTTCGAGGTCCGGGCAGAAAAAGGGGTGCTGAAGGTTAACGGAAGGGTTATTCAGACGCTGCAGGAAAAAAGGCCGGAAAATATCCCCTGGGGGGAATTTGGCGTAGAGACGGTTATCGAATCCACGGGGCGTTTCCGCACGCATGAGGGCGCCTCCCGCCACCTGGAGGCGGGCGCCCGGCGGGTCATCGTCACGGCGCCGATGAAGGATCCCGATATAACCATCGTCATGGGCGTTAATCAGGAGAAATTTGATCCCGCTGTCCATAAGATCATTTCCAATGCCTCCTGCACCACGAATGCCCTGGCCCCCGTTGCCAAGGTTTTGCACGATTCATTCGGCATAGAAAAGGGCCTCATTAACACCACCCATGCCTATACCAACGATCAAAGCCTGCACGATTATGCCCGCAGCGATCTGCGCCGTGCCAGAGCGGCCTTCCTCTCCTTAATACCCACCTCCACTGGTGCGGCCCGGGCTATCGGCGATGTTATCCCTGAACTGAAAGGGCGTTTTGACGGTTTTGCCGTACGGGTCCCCACTCCGACCGTATCCCTGCTGGATATCGTGGTCTTGCTGGGCAGGAACACGACGGCGCAGGAGATCAATGAAGCCCTTCGGAAAGGGGCGGAGAAGGAGCCGGAGATTCTCTCCTTCAGCATGGAACCCCTCGTTTCGGCAGATTACCGGCGCTGCCCTTATTCCAGCGTCATCGACGGGCTGAGCACCATGGTCGTCAGCGATAATTTGGCGCGGATCGTCACCTGGTACGACAACGAATGGAGCTACTCCTGCCGGGTGGTCGATCTGGCACTCCATACGACCCAGCGGGAAAAAAAGGAAGAAGAGCCGGCCCTGGCCGGGAGGGTTTAACCCTTGCAGATACGATTATTTTTCCGGCCCACTCTTTACTATTTCTTTTTTTTAGCGATAAGATCTTTGGGAGCAGTAATTTCAGTTAAGATATTTTGGCAAGACGAAGGTGAGAAAAATGAAGGTAAATCGGCCGGA
>CAZAQM010000192.1:0-3990 GCA_964487385.1 uncultured Dethiobacter sp. | reverse complement strand
GCATGGCCGGGCCCTGATTTTATGCAATTTCCTTTACATAGCGCAGAAAGGAGTTGCATGTTATGAACAGGAAGGGAAATGGTGTTGTCGCGCAATCAGGCGGACCGACCGCTGTCATAAACAACAGCCTTTGCGGCGTGATCCAGGGATGGCTGAACAATGATTTTCAGGGGAGGCTGCTGGGGGCGCTTCATGGCATCAAAGGGGTATTGGAAGACAATTTTATCGATCTGTCCAGCCAAAAGCGGGATAATATCGAGGGACTCAGAGTTACACCCGGTTCGGCACTGGGTTCGTGCCGTTACAAGCTGAAGGAAGAAGATTACAGGAATCTGCTGAGGATATTTAAGGAGAAAAATATCAGGTACTTCTTTTATATCGGGGGCAATGATTCCATGGATACGGCCAACAGGGTTCACCAACTGGCACTTGAGGATCAATATGAGATGATGGCGGTGGGGATACCGAAAACCATCGACAACGATTTGCCTTATACGGACCACTGTCCCGGTTACGGCAGCGCTGCCAAATTTTTAGCGGCAACGGTGCTGGAAACCGGGATCGATTTAAAGGGCGTCCTCAACAATAACCGTATTAAATTGATGGAAGTGATGGGCCGCAATGCCGGCTGGCTGGCTGCCGCCACAGCGCTGGCCAGGAGGTCGAAAGAGGATGCGCCCCATCTGATCTATCTTCCCGAGGTGCCCTTCAGCAAAGAGCAATTTTTGCAGGATGTGCAGAAAACTTATGACAAACTGGGGTATGCCTATATCGTCGTTTCTGAAGGGATCGTGGACGAAGAGGGGTGCTATATCGTTTCGGCCGACGGCAGGGACTCCTTTGGCCACTGCGAACTGGGGGGCCTGGCCGGCTTTTTGAAAGAACTGATCGAGAGCCGGATTGGCATTAAGGTTCGTTGCAATATTCTCGGTACTGCCCAGCGCGCCGCCATGCATTTTGCCTCCCGCACCGATGCCGATGAGGCGTATATGGCCGGGGCTGAAGCGGTCAGGCTTGCTGCCCGGGGGCAGTCCGGTATTATGGTAACATTTATCCGGGGAAAATCAGAGGAATATAACTGTTTGCCCGGCAATGTGGAGCTTGGCTGCGTGGCCAACGTGGAAAAGAAAATACCTTTGGAATGGATTAATGCAGAGCGTAACTATATCACAGAAAAATTTATCCGCTATGCAAAACCCCTCATACAAGGGGAGGTTGTTCTTCCGACGCTGGATGGCCTTCCGGATTACCGTGAGCTGGAAAGGTTCCCCGAACAGTGCCAACTGAAAGTACCATAATAAAGGAAAAGGGGTTGTAGCCTGTTTAAGGATTACAACCCCTTTTTCATATTGGCCAGCTTGTTCTGGCGATCCCTTTCATTTTTATGGAGGTATTTCTTGCGCAGGCGAATGTTTTTTGGTGTTATCTCCGCCAGCTCATCGTCTTCAATAAAGGCGATTGCTTCCTCCAGGGAGAACAGGCGCGGTTCCTTTAGCTTGATCGTATCGTCGGAGCCGCTTGCCCGCATGTTGGTGAGCTGTTTTCTTTTGCAGACGTTAACCTCAAGGTCTTTGTCATTGCTGTTGATACCTACGATCATCCCTTCATAAACCCTTGTACCGGGCTGGATAAAAAGGGTTCCTCTTTCTTCGGCCTGCTGTATACCATAGGTGACCGCTTCCCCTGTTTCCCAGGCGATGAGCACGGCAAGGAAACGTGTCTGTATTTCCCCCTTAAAGGGCTGATAACCATGAAAACTGTGGTACATTACCCCCTGGCCCCGGGTTTCCGTCAGAAAAGCAGAGCGAAACCCTACAAGGCCGCGGGCCGGGACGAGGTACTCCAGGCGAACTTCGCTGCCTTCGGCCTGCAGCATATTTACGAGCTCACCTTTTCTTTGACCCAGGCTTTCCATTACGGCTCCCCGGGTCCCCTCCGGGGTGTGTATGAGCAGATATTCGATTGGCTCGCAAAGCACGCCGTCTATTGTTTTATAGATAACTTCCGGCTTGGAAACCTGCAGCTCATAGCCTTCCCGGCGCATATTTTCGATGAGAATGGAAAGATGCAGCTCACCGCGGCCGGATACTTTGAATTGATCCGGGCTGCCGGTCTCTTCCACCTGCAGGCCGACGTTGGAGTGCAATTCCCGAAAAAGGCGTTCCCTTAATTTGCGGGAGGTTACATATTGCCCCTCCTGGCCGGCAAAAGGGCTGTTATTAACCATAAAAGTCATCGTTAAGGTTGGTTCGTCCACGGTAATTACCGGGAGTTGTTCGGGGCATTGGGCGTCGGCCAGGGTCTCGCCGATATTTATCTCATCTATTCCGGCGATGGCGACTATATCCCCGGCGCTTGCCGTTTCCACCTCAATTTTTTTCAGGCCGTTATAAACAAACAGTTTGGCCGTTTTCCCTTTGGCCATGTTGCCATCGTGGCGGATGACGGCAATCTGTTCCCCGCGTTTTATGCTGCCGCGCCTGATCATCCCAATGGCGTATTTACCCAAATAGTTATCGTATTCCAGATTGGCGATGAGCATTTGAAATGGGCCGTTTGTCTCACATGCGGGAGGGCTTACGTATTTAGCAATAGCTTCCAGGAGGGGTTCCATGCCGATGCGTTCATCGGACAACTCCTTAACAGCCCATCCTTCTTTGGCTGACGTATAGAGGACCGGAAAATCGAGCTGCTGATCATTTGCCCCCAGCTCAAAGAAAAGGTCGATTATTTCGTTTAAAATTTCCCGGGGGCGGGCATCAGGCCGGTCTGCTTTGTTGATGATGACCAGGGGCTGTAAATTTGCCTGCAGCCCCTTGCGCAAAACAAACCTTGTCTGGGGCATGGGGCCTTCCGCGGCATCCACGATCAGCAGAACACCGCTGACCATGCTGAGGGCACGTTCCACTTCTCCTCCAAAATCAGCATGTCCCGGGGTATCCACAATATTAATTTTCATTTCATTATATTTTACAGCGGTATTTTTAGCCAGAATGGTAATTCCCCGTTCCCGTTCCAGATCGATGGAATCCATCACTCTTTCCACAATGGCCGCGTGTTCGTGAAATGCCCCGCTTTGGCGCAATAAACAGTCCACGAGGGTTGTTTTTCCGTGATCGACATGGGCGATAATGGCTACATTGCGAATATGATCCAGAGCTATATTCTCTTTCAATTTATCTCTCCTCCTCGAGCAACATTGAAAAGTATAACAGGTGGAAACAAAAGTAACAAGTACTGCTGCAAATTTACCAGCATGTTTTAGGCAGAGGATCGATAAAAGAATCTGCAGGGATTTAGATCTGATGGGGCAGCTTGGAGAAGAGGGTGATCAACTGCTCAACTTTTTCTCCGTCCAATCCGAGGGAAACGGCCCGTTGTATGGCACTGTGCCATTTGCTGTCGGCATTTTCTTTGATCGCCAATAAATTATTGTATATTTGCAGGGAAGGCGGATCTTTGTGAATGCGGACCACATGGCCGATAATGCGGTGATCGGGGCCAAGGGGCGTATCTTTGTAGTTGGGATTGGCCGGGCGGAGGAAGATTTTCCCGCCCTCCAGGGCAAAAAATTTTAGGGAGGCCGACCAAAACATCTCTTCAATGCCTGCTGCCACGATCATCCCATGTGCTGGATTATCCGTCTTTTTGAGGATGGCGATATCCCCTTCATGAATTCCCACCCATGACATGGAGTCGCCGATAATGCGCAAGGCAAAATCTGCATGAAGGTTTTCCTCAATTACTATTTCTCCTTCCCAGTTATCATCGGCAAGGAGGGGCAGTCCGGCACGGATGGTTCCGATCAGGGGAATCTTTTTTTGCTTTCCCCGATCAGCAATTCTGTTCAACTGGGACCCGGGATCGGGGATTTCTGTTTTTCCAAAGAGGTAATCAGTGGAAACCCCCAGGAGATCGGCAATATTTTTAACCTGTGCAAAGGTGGACGGTTCGCGATAGCTCCTCTCCCAGCCCGAGACCGTACCAATC
>CAZAQM010000191.1:1725-3998 GCA_964487385.1 uncultured Dethiobacter sp. | reverse complement strand
CCCCAGCCTCCTGTTCGCATCGGGAATACGACCATGCTTCCTTTTCGGCCTATCTACGAATTCTTGGGTGCCTCTATTTCCTGGGACGGAAAGACCAATACTGTTACTGCCTCAAGGGGGGCCATTAAAGTGGAGCTGCAGCTGAACAGCGGGATGGCAATCGTCAACGATGAAAAGGTGATCCTCAATGTTTCGCCCCGCCTTGTTAATGGAACCACCATGGTTCCCGCCTGGTTTTTTACCGAAAGCCTGGGGGCTGAGGTGGATTGGGATGCCCGGCAGCAGGTGATCAATATTTCCCTGGTTTCAGCCAGCGGGATTGCCCTGGAGACCAGAGAGCTGATTTTGGAAGAGGGCGAAACAGAAACGATTGCCGCTGTGGTTTTCCCGGATAATGCCATAAATAAAAATATCATCTGGAGCTCCACCTTCCCTTCCGTAGCCGGCGTATACAGCTCGGGCGATGCTGAGGCGGTCATTTCCGCCGTCAACCCGGGGACGGCTATTATTATTGCTGCCACCGAAGAGGGCAATTTCGTCGATACATGTAAGGTTACAGTCAAGCAAGGGCATACAGCGGTGACGGGAATCACCTTTAATACCTCCGCTTTGACGCTGGTGGCCGGGGGCACGCCGGCAATATTAACTGCCTATGTAAATCCGGAAACGGCCACAAATAAAAATATTACCTGGAAATCCAGCAAGGCGGGTGTGGCGACCGTGTATAAAAACGCCATTGGGCGGGGGATTGTGGCCCCCTTAAAAGAAGGAAACACCATTATCAGCGCCACTACGGAGGAAGGTGATTTTGTTGCCGTTTGTGCCGTAACTGTGCTGCCCTGATAATCCCCGTTATGCCCAAATAAAAATATTCGGCATTTAATTACTGTGGAATTATTTAATAATTATTGAGGAGGTACAGTAGAGGTGAAATATAAACATGTTTTTCCGGGGAAAAAGGCTGTGGCAGTTTTTCTTATATTATGCCTGCTGGCCTTTTTACTGCCCGGAATGTCTAAGCCCAGTCCGGCAGCAGCAGCTGCCAAAGGCCCTCTCCAGCTGACGATCGGCAGTTACCGGGGTCTGAGCAACGATGTTACGGTGCCGGTAAAGATAACAAACCCTTCCGGCGTGGCGGCGCTTACCTTTAAGATCATTCCCAGCACTATCCCGGCTAACACAGTTAGGATAAAAAGCATTTCCATCGATCCCGAGCTGCCCCAGGAGGCAATCCTGGAATCGTATATTCCTACTGATGGCAGCTATGCCAATATAGGCGTTTATATGACTGCAAAAGGTGGCCTGACCAAGGATATGGTGCTGGCCAATGTTACATTTACTCATACTGAAGTTGAAGGCGCCGGACCTTTTGCATTGGATTTTGCTTCTGTTACTGCTTATGGTGAGGATGGCGGGCAGCTTGCCCATGCGGCTACAAATAGTTTTATTGATGTGAAAGTAATGTATGGAGATTTGAATAGATCGGAAACGGTTACCGTGACCGATGCAGTGCTGGCCATGAATGCTATTATCAGCGGCATGAACCTGACACAGGCTCTCAAGGATGCCGGCAATGTCAGCAGGGCAAGGTCCGTGTCATCAGGAGGAAACTTGACGATCTACGATGTTCTGCTCATTGCCCAATATGCTGCCGGCACTATCGATTATTTCCCTGTAAACGATCCCATCGTGGCAACCCCTCCGCCTCCCCCGCCCGGCAGTGCGGTAACTCCCAACCGCTTTTCAATTGCGGCAGGCACAGGCGGTTTCCGGACTTTTACGGTAGGGTTTCCCAGTAATGTATCGGGTAATGCAATCGTTGAAGTTAGAAATGGTGCTTTGCTAGTTGCCAGTTGCACAGAAATAATCAATAATAGCAACAAGGCTGTTATTTCTTGGGATATGAGCGGAGTAACGGGGGATAGCATAGCTGTCAACCATATGGCCATGGATCGAACGCAAAGCGATTCTTTGGTTTATGCCGGAATAACTTTCCCTCTTGGTGCGGGTGATTATGGTGACTATCCCGTCATCTCTACAACAAATACCACTGTTGCTTCCGGTGCTACCAGTCAGACTATTGCAGTTACACTTGACGGAGGTAAATTTGATGATACTATGACCGCGGGTGGGGTGTTAAAGGAGGCAGAGGATCCTGCCAACTGGGTTGTCCTGCCGGGGACAACCGGACTGACCATGGGCAGCATAACTTGGGTTAGCGATACGAGGGTAAATATCAACCTGACTAGTGCGGGGGCGACCACAGGTACCTT
>CAZAQM010000191.1:0-1715 GCA_964487385.1 uncultured Dethiobacter sp. | reverse complement strand
TTTGGGCTGCACAGGGGGCATTAAAACAGCCGCCAGCTCCTGATGTTTCTGTGCGAACCACTTCTATAGAAGTAAAAGTTCCATAAAGGTCATCTGTTATTTCTTTTTCAAAGGAGGCCCGCCAAAATACTTGGCAGGCCTCCTTTGATCATTGTGAAGCCCTCTCCAGGTGATAGTTTCTTGTTGCCGGCGGATAGCTGCTCCGCTCCCAGGTATGGGTGGGGGACATCTGGGCATCAGTGCGGTTGTAGTAATCGTAGCGGACGGCCCCCGGCATGTCCGGCACGGGATCGTCCCAGGTGGCATCGAGGTGGTACCAGTTCCCCTCCAGATTGACCATGTTCCAGGCATGATCCTCCCCGCCAGCCCGTCCGGAGATGATGCGTGTACCGATCCCTGCCTCTCTTAGCATTTTATGCATGAGCAGGGCGTAGCCCTGGCAGACGGCCCGGCCCTTGATGAGAGCGGCGTAGGCAGAGTGTTCCCGGTAGTTCATGTCATAGGCCACATTGGCCACGACGTAATCGTGGATGGCCTTTGTTTTTTGGTGTTCGTTCATCCCCGGTTTGAGGATTTCCCGCAGTATACGCTCCACCTGGCTGTTCACAACCTTTTCCTCCTCTCCCGTAGCCAAATAATTGAAACGGAAGTTTAGGAGCAGATCCCCTCCAGGCTGTCTTGACCAGCTCATGCTCCGGCTGCGCTGGGAATAGCGCAGGTAATCATCGCCGGCTAGGATATCTTCCAGCATCTCTTCCAGTTCGCCGGGCATCTGCAGAGGTTCGCCGCTATAGCGGACTTCTAAAGTTGTGACTCTATGCTGCAGAGCCTCGGCAAGAACTTTCTTCAGATCAGCCTTGGCGGGTGAAGCCCTTTCCCGGTAATCCTGAGCGGCTGTGACCGCTCCAGCGAAGGACGGGTTATCCGGCTGAAGCGGCGGATCCTTCTTCAGTTCCACCGTGTAAAGATCCCCGGTTTCCATATTTTCCAAGATTACCTGGGAAATATAGAAGGAACGCTCCGGATCGCCTGCGTAGCCCGGCCAGATTTGTATGGACAGGCCCAACTGGACAGGGCCGGGCTGAGGGTAGTTCATGGTAAAAAAAGTAGCGTCTTTATTATTAACACGATTGTTGTTTGTGATCGAATACCAGGAAAAGGCGCCGGAGGTGCGGTAGCCCACCTCCCGCAGTCGGTCGAGGGATTTTCCCCCTTCGTGAACAACGGAAAAACTTTTGATTCTCCACCCGGCACTCTGATTGAGCAAGGTAAAATAATTACTAATAGGCGTGCGCAAAAGCTTGCCCCCGGATCCTTTCCGGGCAACGACAAGTCCATTGCCGCGATACAGGGGAAGCTTTTGAGGGCTGGTGACGGTTTCCACACCTGCTGATACCAGCTTATCCTTATCCCGCTGGGCTTGTTCCCCTTCCGCCAATTCCAGGAAGTTATTTTGCAGCTCGATCCACTGGAGATTGCGCAGCCGTAAAAGGGGAGTTATGGCGCGTATGCGGTTGTTGCTCAAATCCAGAAGCTGAAGCTGGCGCAGCCCCCCCAAGGGTGTTAAATCTTCGATCAAATTGTTGGCCAGGGAGAGTTGTTCCAGCCGTGTTAAACCCTTGAGGGGCTCAATTTTACTGATAAGGTTGTCCCGTAGATCAAGGGTCTGCAGCTGTTTTAAATTTGTGAGAAAGGTACTATCGCTGATCTGCCCG
>CAZAQM010000190.1:0-4025 GCA_964487385.1 uncultured Dethiobacter sp. | reverse complement strand
TTAGGGAGAAAATTTTGCATTATGTCATAGAAGACATAACATGACTTCATTATAAAGGCTGTTTCTAGAGTTGTCAATGGCTATTCAGAAATATTTTTGAAATTCTTTTGGAAAAATCAAATCCCCGCAAAATTGGCTTGTGTTTCTGTTCCCTTTGATTATTATTAAAGAAGGGCTTAATTGCCAGGCGGGGTTTATTATTTAGTATTGTCCAGCTATCCGGGGGGTGAAAAAAGTGAAAAGAAGAAAATTAGTTTTGCTGGTAGCAGTGGTTATGGTTTTAACAGCCGTTATTATACTGGCAAGGGGATCTTCCGACTTGCGGGAATACCGCAGGATAATCTCCATCATGGAAATCGGCGATATCGATCTTTCCAGAATTTCTGACGGGGTTTACAGTGGATCCTGTGATGCTATCCTTGTTTCTGCCGAGGTAAAGATAACGGTAAAAAACCATAGGGTGGCTGACGTGGAACTGGTTCGCCATGATCACGGCAGGGGGGAGGCGGCAGAGGTCATTCCACAAAGAGTTCTCGATGCCCAATCCCTGAATGTTGAAATGGTTACCGGGGCCACGTCCAGCTGCAAAGTTATCCTCAAGGCTACTGAAAATGCCTTGCGCAGCGGAATTAAGAAGTAAACCAAACCTCCCCTGTTACGTCCTATCTCTTAGGAGGTGTTCCAGGTGAAAGACAAAAAGCTTTCCCCGGGAGTTAGGTTTGCCGCTGCCATTCTTTTGTTCTTATGCCTGGCTGCCGGTTTTTTTTGGTCCAGGCAGTTTGCCGGAAAAAATGCGATGGGGGATTCCGGATACTGGAAAAAATCAATCCAGGAGAATTTATTGGGGAAAAGCCCTTCTCCCGTGGAGATGATTCCGGAGGAAAAGCGAACTATTCCCGACTTAATACTCCTGGGGGCACGGCAGGAGGTAATAAACGGAACCCGCTATGATGCTTCTTACGAGGTGATGAGCTATCCCGGGGGGGACGTATCCTCTGATCGGGGCGCCTGCACCGATGTTGTTATCCGTGCTTTTCGCCATGCCGGCATTGATTTGCAGCAGCTTATACACGAGGATATGCGGGAAAATTTTCATTTCTATCCGCAAAAATGGGGTTTAAATGTTCCCGATACAAATATCGATCATCGGCGCGTACCCAACCAGATATGCTTTCTGGAACGGAGCGGTACTGCGCTTTCGCACGATGCATCAGAAGAACCGGACGAATGGCAGTGGGGCGATGTGGTCTACTGGCGTTTTTCCAATGGGCGGGACCATTGCGGCATTATCAGCGATCGCACGGGGAAGGGGGGGCTGCCCCTGGTCATCCATAATGCCGGGAGCGCCCGGGAGGAAGACTGCCTGCAACGATGGGAGATCGTGGGGCACTTTCGTTTTCCTTAAAGAAGTATACGACGCAGCTCAGCAGGTGCTCTTGTCGATAAATAGGCCAGAGGAATATCGAAGATAGTTTTTGCCCCTACCTGCCCTTCACGGTTCAGGCGGTAAACTGCCCGGGCATACGCCGTGAGGATGCCCGCGGTAAACTGCGGGTTGCTTTCCAGTTTCAGCGAAAATTCCATTATTTGTTTTTTGCTATTTTCCTGCCCGGTCTGCCCGCTGCGAAAAACGAAACCTCCATGGGGCATCAGGGTATGATTTCTGGCAAATTCCTCTTCGGTAATAAAGATAACCCTGGTTTCATATCCGGCAAAATAATTGGGCATTGTTTTGATAGCTTGGGAGATTTTTTCCCGATCAGCCCCTGCTTCTGCCACGATATAGCACTCCCGAATATGCATTTTCTCCGCGATCAGCAACGGCGCGTCCCCGCCTCTTACTTCCTCAAGGGCTGCCTCTAGCGGGACGGTATATTGAACAGCGTTTTTTACCCCCTCGATCCTTCTTACAGCATCGGAGTGCCCCTGGCTGATACCCCGCCCCCAAAATGTATAGGCATGTCCCTTGGGCAAAACAGCCTCGCCTAGCAGGCGATTGAGGGAAAACAGCCCCGGATCCCACCCTATACTAATGGCTGCAGTTTTTCCCCCAGCTGTGGCAGCCTCGTTAACCGCGGCAAAGTATTCTGGTATCCTGGCATGGGTATCGAAACTGTCCACGGTGTTAAAAAGTCCGGAAAAATGCGGCCCTTGCTGCGGCAGATCCACTGCGGAGCCCCCGCATAAAATCATGACATCGATCTCGCCAACAAACTTTTTTGCCGCGTCTATGTGCAGAACTTCCACCTGTTTGTTGCTGGTTTGTACAGCCTGCGGGTTCCGTCTGGTGAAAACGGCCACAAGCCTCATATCAGGGTTTTGCCCGATTGCCTCTTCGACGCCCCTCCCCAAATTTCCATATCCCATGATGCCTACGCTGATATCCATTTTGACCCCCTAAACGTTTGTCCTAATAAGGTAATATCATTTTGAAAGAGAAAATGCAAATCTGTGTCAATACCCCCGTCCCCCCAAATTTAATTGCCTTGACACAGTGTGGTTGAACTCATAAAATGTATAAAAAATGATCAATTTAGGATATGCCGGAAGGCTGGGATCAAATGAAAAAAGAAATGGCGACCTTCTCAAGTGGGCGCTTGCCGTTCCTTGTGGAGGCTTTAGCTTTTTTAGTAGGGGATGATCTGGTCGTTATCGTTCACGGCGGTGAAAAGCCCCACGTGGGCGCCGTGGCAATCAGTATTCCACGTACTAGTTTGGCCGATGCAGAAAAAGTTAGTTCTTCAACTTCCGTTTTTACTCTTATCGGCCATAAGGAAGATGAACTTGCCAGGATAATGGCCGGCAAGATTGCTTCAACCCTGCAAAGAAATGTTGTTCTGACGGCAGGAATTCATGTGGATAATATTTCTGATGAGGGTATTAAAGCGGTGGAGAAAAACTGCCGGGAAGTTTTGGGAAAACTTATTCTGCACTTTGCCTCAAAAACTATGTAGCTTAGCTTGCTTGAACGTGCCAGCACAGGTCAAACAGGATGAATTTTCCTGCACATGATCAGCGTCGGTAGTACCCCCGTTGTTTGCGCTAGCGCTAGCCTGAATAAAACGGAGGCGGGGGGAGATACTTTAAAAAGAAATGAGCATACACTCACTCTTCCGGCGTAAGACAATAAAGCAGATCTTATCCGAGGAAACGGGATCGAGCGAGATAGGCCTTAAGCGCCATCTTCGTTCTTTTGATCTAGTCACGATGGGTATCGGCGCCATCATTGGTACCGGTATTTTTGTTTTAACCGGTGTGGCCGCGTCGCGTTATGCCGGCCCCGGTGCGGTCTTATCCTTCATCCTGGCGGGCATTGCCAGCGCGCTGGCAGCACTCGTTTATGCTGAACTGGCTTCCACAGTGCCGGTGGCCGGCAGTGCTTATGTCTATTCCTATGCCAGTCTGGGAGAGATCGTCGCCTGGATTATCGGGTGGGATTTAATCCTGGAGTACACAGTGGCAGCCGGGGCGGTATCCATTGGATGGTCCGGTTACCTCGTCAATCTGTTCCAGGCAGCCGGTATCAACCTGCCTAAAGCACTGACGGTTCCGCCTTCCTATGGTGGAATAATAAATTTGCCTGCAGTAATGATCGTCGTGCTTATTGCCGCCGTTCTCGTTCTAGGCACGGGTAGCTCGGCAGCCGTTAATAATATTATCGTGCTGATCAAGCTAAGCGCCATAGCACTCTTCATTGTTGTCGGATCGCTCCGATTAAATCCCGCCCTGTGGGTACCCTTCCTGCCCTTTGGCTTTCAGGGTGTAATCACCGGCGCGGCTATTGTATTTTTTGCCTATATCGGTTTTGATGCCGTTTCCACTGCTGCCGAGGAGGTCCAAAATCCTGGCCGCGAACTTCCGAGGGGGATTTTGGGTTCACTGATCGTTTCCAGCTTTTTTTATATACTGGTGGCCCTGGTACTGACCGGCCTCGTCAGCTATCGTTTTCTCGATGTGCCCTCCCCCTTAAGTTTTGCCATGTTGAAGGCTGGCTTTCCCTGGGTATCGGGGGTTATCTCCGTGGG
>CAZAQM010000189.1:0-4048 GCA_964487385.1 uncultured Dethiobacter sp. | reverse complement strand
CTTTTTTCTGGCGTTACTTTGCCTGCGGAAGATATCCCATCAACAGGCAGCAGATTGAATACTATGGCTGCCCCAAATGGGAAATGAGGGGGTAATTTGTGTCCGGACGGGATTTTTTGGGCGGGATCCTTAAGGGTGCTGCCTTTTGGCCCTGCCGATTACCTCTCCCGCCGATACTTTTACCTCATAGCCAATCTCCGTTTGCATCAATATATCTTCATCCACCAGGGCGGAGTTTTTTTCCAAGAACAAGATGACCGTGGAACCCCCCAGCCGGAAATAGCCTTTTTCCCCGCCCCTTGCGACCTTTTCCCCCGGTTGATAGGTTTGCACAATCGAGCCCACCAAAACAGCGCCAACCTCCACATATGTTATATCCTTAAAGTTGTCGGAGCGCAGGATGCTGATTTCCCTTTTATTTTGGCAATAAAGCCCTGGTATGGTGTTCAGGGCTAGGGGATTGACTGAGTGATAATAGCCTTTGATGGGCCTGCCGCTGCTGCATATTCCGCTATCAATAAAATGAAAACGGTGGTAGTCCACCGGGGCCATGCGCAATACCAGGCAAATTCCGCCGGCGTACTTTTGTGCCAGCTCCCTTTCGAACAGCAGCTCTTCAAGGGTATAGGAGAAGCCCTTGACCTGTACCATGCTATCGATCTCTATATTATCCCAGGCACGCAGTCTCCCGTCCCCCGGCGACAAGAGAAGATCTGCAGCCGGATGGAATTTCCTGGCCCCGGGCTTTAGTTTCCTGGAAAAAAAAGCGGCATAGCTTTTAAATTCATGAACATCTTGAAGGGATTCCGACATGTCGATATCATACAGCTCTACAAAGGGCTTAATTTTCCCGGCGCTCAACCCGCAATCATAAAATTTCCCATATAGGAAGGAGCAGATTTTGCGCTTGATAAACAGCTCGAGCCAAAACCTGCCCCCGGCACGGCCGTACAGCCTGTTCAGCCATCCCTCATTAACCGTTTTTTCAATTTCGTAGCCCCTCGTTCTTCTGTTGTAAATTTTTAGCATCGTATTTTTTCCCCAGTTCACGGCGCACGGTTTCCTGCACACGGTTTCCTGCACAAGCCCTGCACTTTTTATATTTTAAAAATAAAAACAATGACTGCTGCCGGAATCAGCACGAACAGGGATTTGGAAAACCATCCGTTTTTATCATATTTGAAATTTAAATTCATCAGCAAGGCTGTACCTGCAAAAAATGGATACATAAAATATAATTGCCCGCCATTGGATGTTATTAAGTATATTGCCGTGGAGAGAAGAAACAAAGCGCCTGCATGGGTAGTACAAAGCCCGGTAAAATAGCTTCTGCTCCCAACCATGGTTAATCCGGCCAGGCTATAGTTAACCAGCCTCCAAACACCGGAAATTATGTATAACAGGAGAATTAATACGGCAACGGCATTGTCAAAACCCATAAAATAAGCAATCAGCGCCGGAATAACTGTAAAATTTATGGCATCCGCTAAATTATCGATCTCTGCGCCAAAATCTGTCTCTGCATGGAACCTCCTTGCTGCATAACCATCCACCCCATCTAACAGCAGAGTTAGCATATAAAGGACAATTCCAAACTTATAATTCTTTTGTGTGAACAGCAAAAAGGTGATAATGCCCAAGCATAATGAAAGAGAGGTAATAAGATTGGGGATATTTACGTATTTTAAAACCGGGAAAAATTTTTTCATTATCCCTTCTATCCCCTTTCCTACCGGGCAATCAGCAGGTATTCAGTAGAAAGCATTCTTTAGGTGTAGCAGCTCCCTGGCTGACTGCCTTTCTTCGTCCAGTAGGAGCAGCACGACATCGAAGCGGCAAAGAGGGTGATCGAGGCGTTCCTGAATTAAATAGTATTGGGCCAGTTGCCTTAGCTTTCTCTGTTTGCGGTAGCCGATGGATTCTGCGGCCATCCCCATGGATTCGCTGCTGCTGGAGCGTATTTCCACAAAAACGAGATATTCTTCATCCCGGCAGATGAGATCGATCTCTCCTATGGGGCAGCGGTAATTTCTGCCGAGGATTTGATAGCCTTCCGTATCCTGCAAATATTGGCCGGCAATCTTCTCCCCCAGGTCTCCTATCCTTTTTTTCCAGCCCCTTTTCTTATCTTCCCGATCGGGAAACATTTTTTTACCCATAATCAGGCACACCCCTCTAAGGCATTCCTATGTTAATATTGCCTGTCAAAACTTCTGTACTGGATCGCTTCGGCCAGGTGGTGGGCTTCGATGGATGCTTCCCCTTCGAGGTCGGCGATGGTGCGGGCTACTTTTATGATTCTGTCGTGTGCCCTCATGGAAAGGGAAAGGGAGTCGAAGGCCTGCCCCAGTATCCTGCGGGCATCCTTGTTGAGGGGGCAGAACCGGCGCAAATGGCGGTTGGTCATCTCGGCGTTGCAGCCGATATTCTGCTGACGAAACCTTTGCCGCTGCAGCCCCCGGGCTTTTTCCACCCGTTCTCTTATCGCCGCGGAGCTTTCCGTGCAGCGGTCGTCCTGCAGCTCCGAATATTCCATGGAGGGAACCTCGACGTGCAGATCGATCCTGTCCATCAGTGGACCGGAGGACTTGAGGCGGTAGCGCCTTATTTGTGCATCAGTGCATTGACATTCTTTTTTGGGGTGCCCGAAAAATCCGCAAGGGCAGGGGTTTCTCGAGGCGACGAGCATAAGGCGTGAAGGAAAGCGCAGAGTCATCTCCGAGCGGGTGATCGTTACATCGCCGTCTTCCAGCGGTTGGCGCAGGCCTTCCAATACCTCCCGGGAGTATTCGGGGAACTCATCCAAAAAAAGAACCCCCATGTGGGCCAGAGTTACTTCGCCCGGCTTGGGTATTCTGCCTCCGCCCAGCATGCCGGCTGTGGTGGCGGTATGATGGGGGGAACGAAAAGGCCTCTGGGTGATCAGGGGTGATTCTTCTTTTAGGAGGCCGGCCACGCTGTATATTTTGGTAATTTCCAGGCATTCCTGCAGCGTCAGGGAGGGAAGGATTGATGGTATCCTGCGTGCCAGCATCGTTTTACCCGTCCCCGGGGGCCCCGAGAGCAGGATATTATGCCCGCCGGCTGCGCTTACCTCCAGGGCCCTTTTTGCCGTAAATTGCCCTTTAACTTCCTTAAAATCGGGGCTGAAACCATTATTTCCCTCAGTCAGCAGCTTTTCCATATCCGGCTTTCCTTGGGGCAGGGTTGTTTCACCCCGCAAAAAGGATACCAGTTCTCCCACCGTTGATACGCCCAGGACGGTTACCCCGTCGATGAGCGATGCCTCCATGAGGTTGGCCAGGGGGACGATGAGGGCCATACCTTCCTGTTCCAGGCCCGGCCCTTGCTCCAGTTCCTGCCGGCGCAGGGATGCTGCCATAGCCATGGTCCCCGGGACCGGCCTTACCTCCCCGTCGAGGGAGAGCTCGCCGACCAGCACCTTTCCCGCCAGGGCGCCTGCCGGTATCTGCCCGGAAGAGGCCAAAATCCCGGCAGCAATGGCCAAATCGAAGGCGGAGCCATCTTTTCTTAAATCGGCCGGAGCCAGGTTTACCGTAATGCGCATCACCGGAAATTCGAAACCGCTGTTGCGCAGGGCGGAGCGCACCCTTTCCCTGGCTTCCTTTACGGAGGGGGCTGGCAGCCCCACGAGGGAAAAGTTGGGCAATCCGCCATCGAGGTCTGTTTCCACCCAGACACGGAGTCCTTCAATACCTGCAAGGGCACTGCTGGCTACTTTGGAAAACAAGATTTCCACCTTCCGCCCCTTTTTTTCTTAACCGATTCAGTTCCACATAAAGGCGTATATTTCCTGCCATTATTTCAATTAACGCTAATTGCCTGTTATTTTGTTTAATTTGCTCTCTTTATAACCTGAGTATTGTTACCCCTTGGCGGCAAAGGAAAGATAAGTTTAAATATTCTGAGCAAACTTTTAATTGGGCAAGGTAATGTCCCCTACCTTCCATGAGAACTGCAAATAAAATATGATAACAATAAATAGGGACTGTTGTAAATATAACTAGAATATGTTATATTCAATCTA
>CAZAQM010000188.1:0-4053 GCA_964487385.1 uncultured Dethiobacter sp. | reverse complement strand
GAGTTCTCCGCTTCCCTGCCCCACATCTGCGGCAAAGGCAATGACCTCATAATCATATTTTTCCTTGAGCCATTTGACGATAATAGAGGTATCCACTCCACCGGAATAAGCCAGAACTACTTTTGCCATCAAGGTTCCACCCTTTCCAAATTTTTTTCGCAACCGGATTGCGTGAAATCATCGTTATTGTTGCCCCATTAACAGGGCCATCAGCCCTTTCTGGGCATGGAGACGGTTTTCTGCCTGCTTCAAAACGATGGAGCCCGGCCCATCCAGAACCTCGGAGGTAATCTCCAGGCCCCGGTAGGCGGGAAGACAGTGCATCACCACTGCGCCGGGAGCAGCCGCATCGAGCAGACGGCTATTCACCTGATAGGAAGCAAAGACGGCCCTGCGTGCTTCTTTTTCCGCCTCCTGGCCCATGCTGGCCCAGACATCGGTATAGATTACCCCGGCATTTTCCACCGCTTCCAGAGGATCGGAGGTCACCAGCAGGCGGCTGCCCGATTCCCGGGCATTGGCACGGGCTTTTTCCTCGATCAGAGGGGAGGGCAGATAGTTTGGCGGGGCAGCAACGGCCATATCAAGGCCCATTTTAGCACAGCCGAGCATGAGGGAATGGGCCACATTGTTACCATCGCCCAAATAGGCCAGCTTTATCCCCTGCAGATGCCCGAATTTTTCTTCGATGGTCATCAGATCTGCCAGAGCCTGGCATGGATGTAAAAGATCTGTCAGGCCGTTAATGACCGGCACGGAGGCAAATGCGGCCAATTCCTCGACCTCGCCCTGATCGAAGGTGCGAATCATTATTCCGTCGACATAGCGGGAAAGGACGGCAGCGGTATCCCTGATCGGCTCACCCCTGCCCATCTGCAACTCCTGGCTGCTGAGAAAGAGGGCGGAGCCTCCCAGCTGCCACATACCCACTTCAAAAGATACCCTCGTCCGGGTAGAAGGTTTCTGAAAAATCATGGCCAGGGTTTTGCCTGCCAGCAGAGGATGGGCAAGACCTTTTTTTTGCATCTTTTTTAGATTAATGGCCATATCCAGTATCTGCCTGATCTCTTCCGCAGTAAAATCCTGCAGGGTCAAACAGTGACGTCCGTATAAGTTATTCAAATGCAATCCCCCTTTAAGCAAAAACGTCCTAGGCGCTCTTGCCTGTTACCTCCCTAAGAGCCTTTTCCAAAATTTCCACAGCAGTTTTCAGCTCATCTTCTTCCGTATTAAGAGGCGGCAGGAGGCGCAGGATCGTCCCCCCGATACAGTTGATGAGCAACCCCTGCTGTTGGCAGAGCATGCGCACCTGGCCGGCCTCGTCGCCAATCTCCAGGCCCAGCAGGAAACCCTTGCCGCGGATCTCCCTGATCAGGCCGGGAAAAAGATTTTGCAGCCGTTTAAGCTCTCCTTGCAAGAAAGCGCTATTTTGCCGGACTTTATCCAGGAAGCCCTTTTCCAGAAGGCTTTTCAGAACAGCCACGGCTGCAGCGCAGGCCACCGGATTGCCGCCAAATGTGGAAGCGTGATCGCCCGGGGAAAAGCCTGTGGCTGCCTCCTCCGTGCAGAGCATCGCCCCAATGGGCAGCCCCCCGCCCAGAGCCTTGGCCAGGGTAAAGATATCGGGGGCGATACCATAATACTCAAAAGCAAACAACTTGCCGGTTCGCCCCATGCCGCACTGAACCTCGTCAAAGATGAGCAGCAGCTGATGTTCATCGCAAAGCCGGCGGAGACCCTGCAAAAATTCATCCGCGGCAGGATGGACCCCTCCCTCACCCTGGATCGGTTCCACCAGTATGGCACAGGTGGCCGGGCCAATCTGGGCACGGAAAGAGTCCAGATCGTTAAAGCGGGCATAGCGAAAACCAGGAACCAAAGGTTCGAACCCCTTGTGAAATTTTTCCTGCCCCGTAGCCGTAATCGTGGCCAGGGTGCGGCCGTGGAAGGAATCAAATGCCGTAATGATCTCAAAGCGTTCCTGGCCAAAATGCTGTTTGGCGTATTTGCGTGCCAGCTTAATTGCTGCTTCGTTGGCTTCCGCCCCGCTATTGGCAAAAAAAACCTTCCCGGCCGGCGAGTTCTCCACCAGCAGCCGGGCCAGTTCCACCTGGGGTTCGGAATAATATAAGTTCGAGGTATGAATAATTTTTTCCATCTGTCTGCAGGCAGCCTCTATAACCGGGGCGTAACAGTGCCCCAGGGCATTAACCGCTATCCCGCCGACAAAATCCAGATATTCCCTGCCATTTTCATCCCAAACCCGGGACCCTTTCCCCCTGGACAGCAGGGGGGTCGTCTCCCTCTGCCGATTGTAAGTATTGATGATATACTTCCGCTCTTCCTCCTGCAACATCTTTCCCTACACTCCTTCCCAAAGCCGTAATGCAAAAACAAGCCGGCACACACCAAAGCAAACCAAAGTTTTATGCAGCAGAACATTTTTTATGCCGCGAAATCAATTATTGATAAGCCGAAAAACCTACAAAACCATCGTGCCAATCCCTTCATCTGTAAAGATTTCCAGGAGAAGGGAATGGCTTAACCGGCCATCGATGATATGCGTCCGGCGAACGTTGTTGTTCAGCGCCTTGACGCAGGCTTCCACCTTGGGAATCATCCCCGAAGATATCTCTCCGGTAATGATCATTTCACGAGCCCTTTGGCGGTGCAGGGAGGAAATCAGGCCTGTGCTCTCCCCCTGCCTGGCAAAGATGCCCTCCACATCGGTGAGGAGTATCAGCTTTTCCGCCCGCAGAGCTGCCGCCAGTTCACCGGCAACATGATCGGCATTGATATTCAGCCCCTCGCCCTCCGGACTGACCCCGATAGAAGAGATGACCGGAATGTAATCGTGCCTGCTCAGGTTCTGAACCACTTCCGGGTTCACCCTGATCAGGTCCCCGACGAAACCCAGATCGACAAAGCTCTCCTCCCCATCCTTGAGAACCCTGGCGGGGGGCATCTTGCGGGCCACCAGTAAATTGCTGTCTTTACCGTTCAACCCCACGGCCCGGCCCCCATACCGGTTCAGCAGCTTTACCAGCTCCGTATTTACTTTGCCCACCAGAACCATCTCCGCCAGTTCCATCGTCTCCTGATCGGTAACCCGCAGTCCCCCCACAAAATCCGCCTTTTTCCCAAAGCGCTCCGCCATTGCCGTAATATCTTTTCCGCCGCCATGGACAACTATGGGGTGAATACCGATAAATTTCAGCAGGACGATATCCTGGGCCACAGAATTTTTCAGGTCGTCGCTGACCATGGCCTGTCCGCCGTATTTGATTACAAAGGTTTTACCGGAAAAATTACGGATATAGGGCAGTGCCTCGATCAGGTTATCGGCTTTGGCAATCAGAACATCCATACCTTTTTTCAACATCCCAACCACCCCTAACTTCTGTAAGAACTGTTAATCTTGATATAATCATAGCCCAGGTCACACCCCCAGGCAACTAATTTTTCCTCGCCCATATGGAGATCGATCAAAACGTAAACCTCTGATTCCTGCAAAATTTTACGGGCCCTTTTTTCATCGAAGGGAAGGCCCCTGCCCGCAGCGGCCACCTGCAGATCGCCAAGGAAGACATCCACTAGCCGGGGATCAAAGTCGGCCCCGGAATAACCCATGGCCGTGATGATGCGCCCCCAGTTGGCATCCTCGCCAAAAAAAGCCGTCTTGACCAAAGGGGAATTTAAAACTGCCCGGGCAATTGTCCGTGCGGATTGGTAATCCCCGGCCCCCTGCACAGTCAGGTGAATCAGCTTGCCGGCTCCTTCCCCATCCTTGACTAATTGTATGGCCAGATCGCGGCATAGCTGCAAAAGCCCCCGGCGGAATGCTTCCTTTAATGCATCTTCTGTATCCCCCCCTGATGACTGTTTTGCATCGCTGCCGGAAAAGAGCAGCACCATGTCATTGGTGGAAGTGTCCCCATCCACACTGATGACATTAAAGGAGCGCCCGACGGCCTCTTCCAGGGCCTGCTGCAGAAAATTCTTTTCCAGCTTTAAATCGGTAAAAAGAAAGGCCAGCATGGTGGCCATATCCGG
>CAZAQM010000187.1:0-4056 GCA_964487385.1 uncultured Dethiobacter sp. | reverse complement strand
CTCCATCGTCAACAACCTCAGCGGCGCCGGCCCCCAAGAACTGATCATAGCAGACCTGCCCCTGCCGGAAAACGGCATTCTTTACTTTGCCGCCAAAGCGGTGGATGAAAACGACAATATCTCCCCCATTTCCAATCTGCCCGCGCTGACTTTGGGTGATGGGGACAATGCCCCCCCGGCAGCCATTACCGACCTGACGGCGGAGGATAAAACTGAAAGCAGCGCCACAATGTACTGGACTATTCCCGGCGATGACGGCGACGAGGGCACGGCCGCCTGTTATGTCATGAAGATCTCCGGCGAACCCATTACGGCGGAAAACTTTGACGAGGCGCAAACCCTTGCCGACGTGCCCCTGCCCCGCAGAAGAACCAGGGATTACCCTAAACAAATGGATCCGAAATTAACCCTTAAGGGCCTGGATTGGCAGCGCCATAAACTGGAGGGCCTGGAAAAATACCAGCCCTATTATGTGGCCATGCTCTCTTATGACGATGCCGGCAACGAATCTGCACTTTCCAATGTGATCTACTTTATGCTGGAGGATGCGGACGTAACGCCGCCGGCCGATATAACCGACCTGGCAGTAATCGGCAACGACGTCAAAGGCGTTACCCTGCAGTGGACGGTACCCGGCGATAACGGCATGATCGGCCAGGCCACCGCTTATGATATCAGATATTCCACTGAAGATATTACCGAGGAAAACTGGGACACGGCCACGGAGGCAACAGAGCTTCCAGCCCCGCTATTTCCAGGCAACGAGCAAAGCTTTATTGTAAAAAACCTGGACTCGGAAAGTACCTACTTTTTTGCCATCAAGACAGCAGATGAAGCAGACAACTGGTCGGGACTCTCCAATGTCGTTTCGGAAACAACGGGGGAAATTGACAACATCCCTCCGGCCAGGCCCAACCTTACTGCCGGCAATGTGACCGACACCAGCATCGAGCTGAAATGGGAAGCCACCGGCGACGACGGCATGGAGGGCCTGGCCACCGCCTATGCCCTGGCCTACGCCGAGCAGCACTTTGACCTTAGCAACTGGGCAAAACATAAGCAGGAAATCGAGCTGCCGGAGCCTCTGGCCCCGGGCACCTGGCAAACCGTCACCATCAGCGGCCTGAAACGCAGCACCACCTATCATTTTGCCCTGCGCGTCATAGACAATGCAGAGAACTATTCGGAGCTCTCCAATGTCCTAAAAGTGACGACGGAAGATGCCCCCAGCATCGCCCTGGGGAAACCGGCTACTACTAATGAAGAGTCTTGGAGTGAACCTCCTTCCAAATTGGTAGATGGAGACAACAGCACTGCTTGGGTGACTTACCGTTACCCTGATGGTATTTGGGCACAGATCGACCTGGAAGAACCGTTTGACTTGACCGGTGTGGACGTGATTCACCTTTATGCTTGGGATGGCTACGGCCACCGCATCGAAGTTTCCCCTGATGAATCGACTTGGAGCACTGTTGCCGAAATGGAGCCCATGGAAAGAAAAGGCAAGGCTTCCCATAGTTTTACAGCTAAAGGGATACGCTATGTGCGGTTAGTGATAGCCGATCAAACTCTTGAGTATTGGGTCAGGGCTGGTGTGGGGGAATTGAAGGTCTACGGCACCCCTTCCACTGTAACTGTCACCTTTGATTCTGCAGGCGGCAGTGCCGTGCCCTCCGCCACCATCGACAAAGGCAGCACTGTAATGCAACCGGCAGATCCGACAAGGGAAGGCTATACCTTTGCCGGCTGGCAGCTCGGCGGGGCAGCCTATGACTTCGACGCTGCCGTGAATGAAGATATAACCTTAACAGCCAAATGGACGGACAGCGCCGACGCCCAGGACGAGTGCTTTATCGCCACTGCTGCCTTCGGCTCGAAGCTGGAACCGGGAGTGGTGCTGCTCCGGCAGTTCCGGGATCGCTTCTTGTTGACAAGCAGCCCCGGAAGGGCCTTCGTAAAGTTTTATTATCGCCATTCGCCGCCTTTGGCGCAGTTCATCGCCCAGGGCACGGGCCTGCGCCAAGCAACGAGAATTCTCCTGTTGCCGTTGATGGGAATCGCCTATATGGCCCTGCATTCCGAGCTGTCCATACCGGCGCTGCTGCTAATGCTGCTGTTTATTGCTTTCCGAAGGCTGGCAAAAAAACGGCAGATAGAGCAGTAAGCAGCAATAAACTGATGTTATCGTGAACAATAAAGAACAGGCGGCTGCAGCATTGGGCCGCCTGCATGGCGCCCAGAACATCAGACTTTCCGACGTTGACAATAACACAAAATAAACCGTGTTACCCGACGCGGGATACAGCATCTGCCTCTTCAATAATTTATTTAATTACTGTATAATATGAACCGCGGGGGATGCTGCCGATGAAAATTTATATGGATGTTTGTTGCCTTAACAGACCATTTGATGATCAAACACAAGACAAGATACGCATTGAAAGCGATGCAATACTGGCTATTTTATCGAAATGTATGCGGGGTCAATGGCTTCTGTTGGCCAGCGAAGTTACCGATCTTGAAATTGAGAAAACACCTGATGAATGGAAAAAAATTAAAGTCTATAAACTCTATTTGCTCGCTAAAGAAAAGGTATTGTTAAATGAAAGAATCATCAGCCGTGCGCATGGGCTTCAAAGTTTTGGTCTTAAAGCATTTGATAGTTTGCATCTAGCTTCAGCGGAGCATGCTAAAGCAGACGTCTTTTTAACTACTGATAAAAACTTGCTAAAAGTAACAAAAAGACTAAAACTTGATCTTAAAACAGCAAATCCGGTAAATTGGGTTATGGAGGTGTTTGAAAATGAATAGCAAAACTTGGGATTTAAACACTATCCGCAAAATGGGCCTTGAAGCCTTGTTAGAAAAACTTGGTCCCGTTGGTATGGTTGAATTTATGCGGCAGTTCGATGCCGGCTACGGCGATTATACTAAGGAGCGGCATATTTGGCTGGACAACGAAGGTATTGAAACAATCGTAAAGCAGGTGGAAACCAAAAGGGGCCAAGTATAAACGATTGAGCTGCTTGGGCAGGGTGAAACAGCAGCCTTCGCTGCAGCGGCGGCACCCACGCCACGGATTCCAAACAGGCATTTAAAAACCACCTTGAACCAGCAGTATTGTTTTATATCCTTTGAAGTTATCACAGGGAGTTATGCGGGCAACCTTGAGTCCAATATAGTTTTTAGAGCGTTTTCCAGCGCTTGAGCGTCGGGAAATATTTTTTCATCATACCGCGGGCATCCTCATCCGTCATGGAAGGATTGGCTGAAACCATGTGCGGAACGCAGATTTCGATCATTTCATCCATCGTGCACTCCGCAGTAAAAACACCATTTTCCCAACAATATTGGCAATAATCCTTGCTCCTGCTACCATCCGCATTTGTCCCATACATCTGGCTGTTTGCCTCCATAGGCATTGCGCAGCTTTGGCAATATCTTTCTTCCATTTTTATAACCCCTTTCAATTTTCCATAATATTATTCTGGCTCACCGGAGCCTAGAACATTTTCAGGATATGTACAGTTCCAATGCTCCAGCCTTTTTAACAGCCTGATCACGTACCCATTATTCAACGCATCTATGAATTCGTCATCAAAAGTGATACTTTCAATCAAGTATAGCAACAGAGAGGCAATTACATCAAGATCCTGGGTTTCAACATCAACATCATATATCCTTTCTAGCTTAACTTGACTATTTTCCAAAACATCAAGCCAATTGTAATCATTTTCAAATTCATGAGCGATAGTACTGCACAAATCATCACACTCAGAAGATAAAATAAGATTTTTACCATCTTCATTTTCGCCGTATACATAGCATTCTTCAGAATACGGGCGTCCATAATACATATACAGGCGGGCGTGATCCTCCAGGCTCGGGATATGCTTTGTTATTTCGCTATAATTTTTCTTCATGAAAAACCAACTTTCCTCGTTTTCTTTGGATTCCATCTTTTCTTTAAATCCGTTTGATTTCCTACTCCGCATCCTCACCCAGCGCCTCAATCAAGAAGCTCACCGGGCGGAATCCGTCATTACAGGAAATCAT
>CAZAQM010000186.1:0-4087 GCA_964487385.1 uncultured Dethiobacter sp. | reverse complement strand
GAGCAGCCCAAAGTATAATTTTTCTTCATATCACCGGCCATAAAAACAGAACTGGCCGGGCAGCCCATCCCGCAAAGGTAGCGGGCCCAGCAGGCACGGCACTCTGCCTTTTCCTTGGAAGAATTGTAGATTTCCTCGCCGATATCCCCGCGCAGATGAAAGGGCCTTTCCAGGAGATTGCCCAGGCAAAAGGCTTTTTCTTCGATAAAATGGTGGCAGGGATAAAGGTCGCCCCCCGGGGAGACAGCCAGGTACTCCGATCCCGCCCCGCAGCCGCTCAGCCGCTTATAGAGGCAGGGGCCCCTTTCCAGATCCATTTCAAAGTGGTAAAAAACAAATGGCCGGCCGCCAAGCTTTCGTTCCAGATACAGCTCCGCCAGCCGATCATATTCTTTTTCCAGGCGGGGAAGATCCTCCTCCCGCAGGGCATAACCCTCTTTTTCGTCTGCGATCACCGGCTCCAGCGATAGCGAGGTAAACCCCAGATCCAAAAAATGTTTGAGATCCGCGCAAAAATCCAGATTTCCCCGGGTATAGGTCCCCCGGATATAATCATTATCAAACTTTCTTTTTTGCAGAAACCTAAGGGCATTGTCCACGGTTACCCGGTAGCTGTTCAGCCCGCAGCCGCCCGGGCGCATATAATTGTGGATTTCGGGCCTTCCATCGATACTGATGATGACATTAATCTTTTCCCTGTTTAAAAAATCGATCACCTCATCGCTGAGGAGAAGCGCGTTGGTGGTTACCGTAAAAGTAATCTTTCTGCCCAGCGCAGCGGCACGATCCTTGGCATATTCCACGGTATCCATGATTAAAGGAAACTGCAGCAGGGGTTCGCCGCCGAAAAAGTCAATTTCCCTGAAACGGGGCCCCTCCGTTTCCAAAAGAAAATCCACTGCCCTCTGGGCAACTTCGCGGCTCATGTGCAGGGGGCGATAGTTGCCCTCCTTTCGTGCAAAGCAATAGCGGCAGCGTAAATTGCAGGCATGGGTAACAAAAAGGCAGAGGGATTTAACGCCGCGGGAAATAAAGGAATCCTCTCCCAAGGCAGGTTGTGGTGAAAAGAGCAGGTTATCCTTTTGCAGCTCCTCCACCTGCCTTAACGCCGCCTGAATCTCTTCATAGGGATAATTGTCTGCCAGGCGGCTTGCCGCCTCATGCTTCCCCCATCCATCGGAAAGCAGGGAGATTAGCTCCCAGCCCAGATCGTCCGCCAGATGCAAAGAACCGCTGTTAACATCAAACACCAGCTTTGTTTCTTTATATTTGAATAGATGAATATCTCCGTTATGATCGGCCAAGTTAATTATCCTCCTATCAAAAAGTAGTCCCGAAGGACTACCCTTAAGAGCTGCCGTGTTATTATCCTCCTGCTGGCCGGCTGTTTATTTTCCCTGCTGTTGCCTGCAGGGCTGGTTGCCGACGGTACAGGATGTCTTGCAGGCAGACTGGCACGAAGCCTGGCATTCCCGGCAGTTTCCCCTTTCAACTTCCTGCAGGTTGCCCTTTTTTACTAATCGGACGTGATATGTCAAAATATTCCCCTCCCGCATTATTTTTCTTTTCCGCAATTATTTTATAACGAAAGTTTGCCGCCAGTCAAGACAATAACGATTAATTGCCATTTTTATTTAATATTTATAGTTATGGACCTTCGATCATAAGCTATAATGAATATGGTTTTAAAACTTATGCTACTCAATCTGAATGGGGGTAAAAAAGTGACTTTCTGGCAAGCATTTCTTTCTACTTTTTTAGTGGTATTCCTGGCCGAATTGGGCGATAAGACACAACTTTCCGTCATGCTGCTGGCTGCCCAGGACAGGCCGGTCCTGGGCGTCTTTTTGGGCGCAGCCGGGGCCTTGATCGTTGCTTCCCTGCTGGCAGTGTTAGTCGGAGGAACCCTGGCCCGCTGTATTCCTGCCGTCTATATACAAAAAGGAGCAGGACTGGTCTTCATCGCCGTCGGTTTCCTGCTCATAATAGGTAAATTCTAGGAATTAATGCCCAGCACACCGCCGATCGTTCCAAAGGCAAAACCAATAAAAAGCTTGGTAAAAATATTGATGCCAAATCCCATATCCGGGAAAAAGGAAACGCCGAGGATAAACAAGATAAAAACATAGGCAAGGCCAACAGCTCCGCCCTTTAGCCACCCTTTTTTCTCCACTCTTTTCCCGATGTAAATTGAACCGGCCAGGATGCTGATCAAGGCAAAGCCATAGACAAAGTAAGGGACAAAAGATTCTGACAATGGGAGAAAATAAAAGATCAGCGTAGTGAGCAGCAACAATAAAAATGATAGCGCAACCGTTAGCAGCAAACCCTTAAAAAGTATGAGCGGTTCCGAGCTTGTCAGCAGTATCCCATTTTGAACCGGGGAGCGGCTTTTTTTCCTCATTTTGGCAGACCCCCTATGGTTTAATAAAAGGATGGGGCCGGTAAACAACTGCGCTTTAGGCCCCTTTTACTGCTTATATATGTATTCTTTTGCCAATATATGCTTGTTATTCGCTGTCCCTAATGACGCGATCCACACCGGTGCGCGCTATTTTGATATTGACGTTATCGGCAATGCGCAGCACAACGGTATCTTCTTTTATCTCCTTAATCATGCCGTGTATTCCGCCGATGGTGACTACCCTATCCCCTCTCTGCAGGGCAGAAAGCATCTCCTTCCTCTTTTTTTGCTGATTCTGCTGTGGCCTGATCAGCAAAAAATAAAAAATGACGAAAAGCAAAATGATCGGCAGAAAACTAACCAGTGTGCTGGAATCAAAAGAACCCATATTCTATTCCCTTCTTTCTTTTTTATTGGTGTACCTATTAAAACGTGACCAAAAAGCAGCATAAAAATTTTCAAATGTTTTTTCCCTGATTGCCCGCCGAACCTCAGCCATAAAATTAGCAAGAAAGAAAAGGTTATGATAAGTTATCAGGCGCAGACCCAATATTTCATTGGCCTTGAGAAGGTGTCTGATATAGGCACGGCTGTAATGGCGGCAGCAATAACAATCGCAATCAGGATCGATCGGTCCCATGTCCTTGGCAAATTCCGCATTGCGGAGGGTCAGATATCCCTCGGGGATCATGGCCCGGCCATTGCGGGCAATGCGCGTGGGCAGGACGCAGTCAAAGAGATCGATCCCTCTGGCAATGCCCTCCAGCAGTGCGTCGGCTGAGCCCACCCCCATCAGGTAGCGGGGCTTATCCCTGGGAAGGAGGGGAAGGGAAACATCGAGCATCTGATTCATCAGTTCCAGGGGTTCACCCACACTCAGCCCGCCGATGGCATACCCCGGAAAATCCATCGCCGCAAAAGCAGCAGAGCAGATTTTCCTCAGCTCGGGATTAAACCCTCCCTGGACGATAGCGAACAAAGCCTGGCTTTCCCCTTTCTGATGGTAATCCTTGCAGCGTCTGGCCCAGCGGATCGTCCTTTCCATGGCATCCCGGGCTGCCTCATCGGTAGCGGGATAGGGCACCACATGATCCAGGGGCATGATCAGATCCGAACCGAGGATATTTTGCACCTGGACAGCCTTTTCGGGAGTAAAAAAATGCGTGGAACCATCGATATGTGAGCGAAATGTTACCCCCTCTTCGCTGATCTTCCTCAGGGGACCGAGGCTAAAAACCTGAAAACCCCCGCTATCCGTCAGGATGGGAAGATCCCAGTGCATAAACCTGTGTAATCCTCCTGCCTGGGAGATAATCTCCGTACCGGGCCGCAGGTATAAATGGTATGTATTGCCAAGAATTATCCTCGCGCCGGTCTCCTTTATTTCTTCCGGTGTCATTGCTTTTACAGTACCCTGGGTACCTACGGGCATAAAAGCAGGAGTTTCGATCACCCCCCTTTTTGTTTCCAGCAAGCCTGTTCTGGCTTCCTTGTAACTGTCAGTTTCAACCCATTTTATAGCCATAACCGCACCTTCTTTCCCAGTATAAAGGAGAAGAACGCCGGTGTCAAATCTATCCGTATTTCGCATTAATTACCTGCTCAGATGATGAACATGGAGTCCCCAAAACTATAAAAGCGGTATCTTAATTCCACGGCCTCCCGGTAGGCCCGTAAAACATT
>CAZAQM010000185.1:0-4093 GCA_964487385.1 uncultured Dethiobacter sp. | reverse complement strand
CGAAACTCGGCCATTTGTTCTTTTAATTTTTCCCGGGCAGCGGCATGGTTTTCCTGTCTGAGGGTTTTCAGGCGAGCCTGTACCTCGGCGGCTTTCTGCCCGCTTTGTTCCTGTTCCCTTAGTACCCCCCGCAGTTCCTCTTTATTTTGCCGAATAGATGTTTCCAGGCCTTCCAGGCGCAAACGCAGCTCACGGGAGGCTTCATCCTTTATAATACTTTTTTCACGGGCAAATTTCCTCTGCTCCTGAGCCAGACCAAGCCCATGGCGCAATTCGTCCACCCCTGCCCGCCGGTGCTGAACATCTTTCTGTTTTTCCTCCAGCCGGCGATAAACGCCCTTTTCATCCTGGACGAGTTGCTCCAGATCGATGGCCATCCTTTGCCAGTCCGCCCGTTTGGTTTGCACCAATTCCTGCAGCCTTGCAGATTCCGCTCCAATTTTAGCCACGGCGCTCTGGTTTTTTTCCCAGCGTAGCTCTAAAAGTTTTCGTTCCCTTTCCTGGAACTGCAATTGCAGCCCCAGGTATTTCCTGGCCTGCTCAGCCTCATAGGATAAGCTGTTTTGCCGGTTTCCCAGCTCCGCCAGCAGATCTTCCAGACGGATCATATTTATCTTTAGCTCTTCAAGCTTATAACCAGCCTCTTTCTTCTGTTGCTTATACTTATAGATCTCTGCGGCTTCTTCGAGCAGCTCCCTGCGATCCCCGGGTCGGGCGTTGATAATCTGCTCCACCCTTCCCTGGCCGACGAGGGAGTAAGTATCCGTGCCTATTCCCGTATCCCAAAAAAGCTCATGGATATCCTTCAGCCGGCAGGGTGTTTTATTCAAATAGTATTCCCCTTCCCCCGAACGGTACATCCTCCTGGTAATAACGACCTCATGATATTCCAGGGGCAGGCATTTGTCGGCATCCTCCAGAACGAGGGAAACTTCGGCAAAGTTCAGCGCTTTTCGCCGGGCGGTTCCGCTGAACATCAGCTCTTCCATTTTTGCTCCGCGCATTGACTTTGCACTCTGTTCGCCCAGGACCCATCTTATGGCGTCCGCCACATTGCTTTTACCGCACCCGTTGGGGCCCACTATAGCTGTGATGCCCCGGGGAAATTTTAATTCCACCCTTTCGGGGAAAGATTTAAAACCGGTTATTTCCAATGATTTTAAGCGCATGGTTTTACCCCCGCCCGATGATAAAAAAGCCTGCTATCCCACCTGCTTTACGGTGCAAGCAGTTGCAGCAGGTAATTCATCCCCTACATTTGCTTTATAAGCTTTTATTTGCGCCAAAGTTTTCCCAGGCATCATTTGCTGCCGCTTGCTCCGCTTCTTTCTTACTTTTACCCGTTCCCCTCCCCACAACCTTGTCCTCGATCCTGACGATGGCATCAAAGGTCCGATCGTGGGGCGGCCCATATTCCTGCACTATTTCATAAACGGGAGTCTTACTGAGATCCGACTGGCATTTTTCCTGAAAAATCGTTTTAAAATCGGTAAGGGGTAAAATCCCTTCTTCTACAGCTTTCAACACCGGGGCAAACAGGCTGGTGATCAACTCCCTGGCCTTGTTGTAACCATGATCCAGGAAAAGGGCGCCGAGGAGAGCCTCCAAAACATCGGAAAGCAGGGAGGACTTCTCGGAGCCCCCGCTCAAGACTTCTCCTTTTCCCAGCTTGAGGTGCGAACCCAGTTTTAAATCTCTGGCGACGGAAGCAAGAGATTTTTCATTTACCACCCGGTGGCGCATTAAGGTTAGCTTTCCCTCGGGATAATCGGGAAAAGCCTTAAAAAAATACTCGGAGACAACCAGCTCCAGGACAGCATCTCCCAAGTATTCCAGCCGTTCATTGTTTTTAACATCCTGGGTTTCATAGGCATAGGAAGAATGGGTAAGGGCCTCCCGGTAAAGGGTTAAATTTTGCACCGGCCAGCCGACTGTTTTTAAAAAATCCTCAATTTCTTTAAAGGGCAAATTAAAAAACAGACCTCCTTCAGGGCAAATGGATTGCCCTCATCAATAGGCAGGCATTTGTCCCCCCAAAGCCAAAGGAGTTGGAAAGAGCTACCTCGATCTCCTTTTTGCAGGGTTTATTGGGAACATAAAAAAGATCGCAATCGGGATCTTCAAATTCGTAGTTTATTGTCGGAGGAATAATGGCATTTTTCATGCTCAGAAGTGTGGCGGCCACCTCCACGCCCCCAGCAGCGCCAAGGAGGTGTCCAATCATCGATTTTGTTGAACTTATTGCCAGACGACAGGCATGTTTCCCAAACAACCTCTTGATGGCCAGGGTTTCGATCTTATCATTGTACTGAGTCGATGTCCCATGGGCATTGATATAATCTACGCTTTCCGGGGCGAGCGCGGCGTCTTTCAAAGCCCTTTCCATACAAAGGTAAGCCCCTTCCCCCTGGGGGTCGGGTGCAGTGACATGATAGGCATCCCCCGACATCCCGTAGCCGGCTATTTCCCCATAAATATCAGCTTTCCTGGCCAGAGCATTTTCCAACGTTTCGAGGATTAAAACCCCGGCCCCCTCGCCAATGACAAAACCGTCCCGGTGCAGATCAAAGGGACGGGAGGCCTTCTCCGGCTCGCTGTTCCTTGTCGACATGGCTCTCATGGCACTAAAACCGGCAAAAGCCACAGATGTCAATGGTGCTTCCGCCCCTCCGGCCAGCATAATATCCGCATCGCCCCTTTTAATGATGCGAAAAGCCTCCCCCAGGGCATGGGTGCCGCTGGCACAAGCGGTGACAACCGTGGCATTGGGCCCCCGAATTCCATACAAAATTGAGATGTAACCGGAAGCTATATTGGCAATCATCATCGGAACGAGAAAAGGACTGACCCGCCGGGGCCCTCTTTCCATGAGCACTTTTAACTGCGTCTCTATGGTGCCGATACCGCCGATACCTGAACCGATGATCACGCCGATTTTATTCTTGTCACCTGCTTTATCCAAATCGAGGGAAGCATCGCTGATAGCCATCGAGGCAGCAGCCAGGGCAAAGTGTGTAAAACGGTCCATCTTTTTGACGTCCCGTTTTTCTATATATTCCTCTGGGTTAAAATCCTCCACAGCCGCGGCAATTTGCGAAGCATAGCCCTCAAATTTTTCCAGCTTCTTGACGCCGTTTTTGCCTTTAAGGAGGTTTCCCCAGTAATCTTCTTTTGTCCTGCCGATAGGTGTAACCACACCTATCCCTGTTACTACCACCCTGCGCTTCAAACGCTGCACCCCATCTCAAAATACCGCCTTAGGATATTTGCTTCTCTATGTAACTCACGATATCCCCGATCGTTTTAATTTTTTCCACGTCTTCATCGGCAATTTCCAGATTAAACTCCTCTTCCAGGGCCATAACTAATTCGACAACATCCAATGAATCGGCATCGATATCTTCAAAAGTTGTTTTTATAGTCAGCTGTTCCCCATCCAGATCGAGTTGTTCGGAAATCAATTCTTTTACCTTTTCAAAAACTTCCAATTCCTTCCACCTCCCTCCGCTCAAACAACTTCCGGCAATTTATCAATTTTCCAGCACACCACGATACGTAAAACCCATGTCATCCCGGGTTAGAGGGCAAGGCCCCCATCTACTGACAACACGGATCCGGTTATATAATCGGCACCCTGGGCTAAAAAAAGGACGGCCTCAGCTACTTCTTCAGGTTTCCCATACCTTTCCAGGGATATGTGCGAGAGTACATTTTCTTTAATGGTTTCCGGCAAACTTTCCGTCATTTCCGTTTCAATAAACCCCGGCGCTATGGCATTGACCGTGATTGCTCTTTTACCTAGTTCTTTAGCCAAAGATTTTGTAAAGGCGATCACTCCCCCCTTGGCTGCAGCATAGTTTGCCTGCCCGCTGTTTCCCAGCAAGCCGGCAATGGAAGAAATATTGATGATCCGGCCTCCGCTTTTTTGTTTCAGCAATGGCCTGAGAATTGCCTTGCAGCAGTTGAACATCCCCTTGAGATTGGTATCGATGACCATATCCCAATCTTTTTCCTGCATCAATGCCAGTATGTTGTCCCTCCTGATTCCGGCATTATTTACAAGTATATCAATTCTTCCAAAATGATCAAGTGT
>CAZAQM010000184.1:0-4105 GCA_964487385.1 uncultured Dethiobacter sp. | reverse complement strand
CTCCCTGGTGGAAGGTCTCTCCCTCGGAGCCATGCTCCTGGAGGGCGGTTTTGCCGGGCGGATCCTCGTGGCGACGGCCAGCCATAATTGCGCTTCGGAAAGGCAGTACCGTTACCCTACGGAATATGGATTTCAAAGGCCGGGATATTCCCAGCAAACCGTTACCGGCGCCGGGGCCGCTGTTTTGGAAACCTCTTTTGCCAAGGGGCCTCGCATTGAATCCATCACTATCGGAAAAGTGGTCGATCCGGAGATAAAGGATCCCTTTAATATGGGCATGGCCATGGCGCCGGCAGCCGCTGATACAATTTTATGTCATTTTACCGATCTGGAAAGGGACGCAGACTATTATCACCTCATACTCACCGGGGATCTGGGCGGGGTGGGAAAAAAATTAAACGAGGATATCCTGGCCAGGAAAGGTTTAAACCTGCTCAATTATACGGATTGCGGTGTCCAGCTTTACTATCCCCATCAGAAGGTCCATGCGGGCGGCAGCGGATCTGCCTGCTGCGCCCTGGTCTTTTTGGGGAAAATATATAAAAAGATGATGCAGGGAGAGCTGCGCCGTGTTTTGTTCGTGGCTACCGGTGCGCTCCACAGCACGACCACCTGCCAGCAGGGGGAGAGCATACCAGCCATCGCCCATGCAATTTCCTTGGAAATTTGAATGAAAATTTTATAACAGAAAAGGCAGGTTATTAGCAATGGGCAGTTATTTCATGGCTTTTCTTGTCGGAGGGCTCATCTGTGTCGCCGGACAACTGCTTTTTGATCTGACGCCCCTTACCCCCGGCCATGTCTTATCCGGTTTTACCGTTGCCGGAGGCGTTTTAGGGGGATTGGGCATCTATGACAAGCTGATCGATTTTGCCGGTGCCGGAGCTCTGCTTCCTATCTCCAGTTTTGGCAACTCCCTGGCCAAGGGCGCCATGTCCGAAGCCGCCCGCAGCGGTATCATGGGGGTGCTGACAGGAATGTTCGAGTTAACATCGACGGGAATAACAGCAGCAATTCTCTTTGGTTTTTTTATGGCCCTGGTTTTTAACCCCAAAGGATAAAGGGTGAAGATATGCCCGGTGAAGACGGGAAAAAAACATATATATATCCCAAGCTGGAAGACAACATCGAATATTTGCGCCAGGCATTGGGTATCGATCTCTGCTTTGACGTTCTTTTAAGGGAATTTAAGATCGGACGCAAGAGGGCGCTCTTTGTTTTTCTGGATGGTTTTGCCAACTCGGGCGATATTGTCCAAATCATGAAGTCACTTTTTATGGCCAGGCAGGAAGAAATTGTGCCCCATGCGCTGCAAAAGATCTCCGCCCTTTTCCTCCCCTATGGGGAAGTTTCTTCGGTAGACAATTTGGAAGAGGCAGTGCAGCAAGTCATCACCGGGCCGCTTGTTTTTTTCCTCGATGGGGAAAAAGAAGCGCTGGTTATCGATGTCAGGCAGTACCCTGCCCGGGGGCCGGATGAACCGGAAATTGAAAAGATAACCAGGGGATCCCGGGATGGCTTTGTGGAAACCCTGCTCTTTAACACTACCTTAATCCGCCGGAGGGTGAGGGACCCCAAACTACGCACGGAAATATTCAAAATCGGCAAGCGTTCCCTGTCGGAAGTAGCACTTATTTACATTGAAGATATTGCCAACCCCGAAATTTTGAAAATGATTAAAGACAGATTTGCCGCTATAGATATCGATGGGCTGCCGATGGCAGAAAAATCGGTGGAGGAATTTTTGACGAGCCAGCGCTGGAATCCTTTTCCCGGCGTGCGCTATACGGAAAGGCCGGATGTGGCGGCTGCGCACCTCTTTGAAGGCCACGTTTGCATTATTGTAGACACTTCGCCTTCGGTCATCATTGCCCCCATCACACTTTTTCACCACATCCAGCACGCCGAAGAATTTCGCCATAGCCCGCTGGTGGGAGCTTATATTCGCTTGGTAAGGCTCTTTGGAGTTTTTCTGTCCGTTTTTTTGGTTCCCATATGGCTTTTATTAGCCGAACATCAAGCCATGCTACCGGATTTCCTCAAATTTATCGGCCCTAAGGAAGCAGCCCATATCCCACTTTTTGTCCAATTTATTTTAGCCAATTTTGGTCTCGATCTGATCCGCATGGCCAGCATTCACACGCCTTCCCCCCTGGCCACTGCCCTGGGCTTGGTGGGGGCGCTGCTGATCGGGGATATTGCCGTTAAGGTGGGGCTTTTTATTCCGGAGGTGCTGTTATATATCAGCATAGTAGCTATCGGAGTCTTCTCCACGCCCAGCTGGGAACTGGGGCTGGCCAACAGGCTGACGCATTTGCTCCTGCTCATACTGACCGGTTTGTTCAAGCTGCCCGGCTTTTTGGCGGGGCTGCTATTTCTATTATTTTATCTGGGGCGGACCCGCTCCTTTGGGGTTCCCTATCTATACCCCCTCATTCCCTTCCATTGGCAGCCCTTGCTGGATGTTTTATTCCGCAAACCCCTCCCTTTAAAAAGCGCCCGGCCCAGCTTCCTGAAACCAAAGGATGCGGATATCAAGGAAGCAGGGGATAAAAGGGGATAGGCGGTTCCCCTTTTTGTAATTATATGGTATAATGTTTTTTAAGAAAACTTAACAAAAAATAATATTATTGAAAAGGCCCAATCTTTATGACTAACCTTATTCCCCTGATAAATAGCTGCCTTACCCCGGAGATGCAGGGGATACTTTATTTTCTTTCATTGCAGGCGCAAAAATATTCGGGGCAAATTTATTGTGCTGGAAGCTTTGTGCGGGATTTGCTGCTCGGAAGGGAAGGCCGGCGCCTGGAATTAATTATAACCGGTTCTGCCATCGACTTTGCCCGGCAATTGACAGCCATCCTGCCCGGCAAATTGCTTATCTATGAAAAATTTGGAACAGCAACACTCATCTCTCTTAAGGGTTTTGTTCTAGAGATGACAACGGCACGGACAGAGTTTAATCCTTTTGCCGCGGCAGCGGAAGCATCATACGAAGAGAGTTCGCTAAAAAAAGCCTTGTTTGAAAGAGACTTTACCATAGATACCCTGGCCTGCTCCCTGAGCAAGGAAAGCTTTGGCAAACTCTATGACTTTTTTGGCGGGCTCACCGATTTAAAGAATAAAAGCTTGAAAGTGCTCTACCGGCTGAGCCTGGTGGAAAGGCCCCTAAGAATGCTCCGCCTTCTTCGCCTGGAGCAAAGGTTCGGTTTTTCACTGGGGGAAGAGACAGAGATACTGCTGCAACAGGCGATTGCCAATAATGTCATCGGCAGGGTGAGCAAGGAAAGCCTCTCCGGGGAGGTTCGTCTGCTCTTTGCGGAGCCCTCACCCGTAAAAATACTGCTGCGTCTTGCCGATCTGGGGCTGTTTAGTTTTGTTTTTCCCCGGGTTAAGCTGACCCCCGGGCTCATCGATCGTTTGCAAAGCCTGGAAGGATTTCTGCCTCAAATGGAGAAAGAAAAAAGAGAAGGGCAGAATAATGTTTTCCTGGCTCATCTGAACCTGCTTTTTTCTGAGCTGACCGAACATGACCTGCACTACATGTGTCATTGCATGCGCCTAAAAAGAAAAGAGAGGCAGGAGATCCTGCAAAATCACGGCACGGAAAAATTTTTCCGCTCGGAAATTATCTGATATAATGGATGATTCTACTGCATAAACTCAATTTGCAAAGTTATCAATGGGTTTTTATTTCCCCGAGGAGAAAACAATGAACTTTTTTTCCGGAGATTTATTGTACCGCATTCCTGCCCTGCTCATCGCTATTACCTTTCATGAATATGCCCATGGGAGGATGGCCTATGCCTGGGGCGATCCCACTGCCAAACTGGCCGGTCGTCTGACGCTGAATCCCCTGGCCCATTTGGATCCGATTGGACTGCTCATGCTTTGGGTGGTCCGCTTTGGTTGGGCAAAGCCTGTACCCATCGATCCGCGCAATTTTAAAGATTACCGGAAAGGCCTTTTCTGGGTCTCCCTGGCGGGCCCCGGGGCTAATCTATTGTTGGGCCTGCTTTCCGCTTTTCTCCTGGTTGCCTTTGGCCATCTGGGGTTTTATTATAGGACAATTATGGAGAACCTTTTACTTTACAATGTATACCTG
>CAZAQM010000183.1:0-4109 GCA_964487385.1 uncultured Dethiobacter sp. | reverse complement strand
TCCATTATATGGTTAAACGGAACATTCAAGAATCCGCCCGTAGGATGTTTACAGCAGCATAGCGTGCCCAATTAACCTGCCCGCTGGGAGCAGTTAAATTTATACGTTCTCTGATAACAGGATAAAGCTCATATTATTATGAATTATTCTAAATTATATTGTTATTCTACCTCCTTGAATTGGAGTCCTTGTATTATTTTGTCTTGTTTTGTCGAATAGAAAAAATATTTGCATCTCTCTCGGGCCATTGAGAAATCCCGCCAATTAATAACGAAGGCTCAAAATTAGAAAAAGGAATCTACTTGTCCTTGTGGAAATATACGGGTACCAGTTTTTGGAGGAATTAAGCAGATGATCGAAAAGAATTTTGATATTCCGTTTATTGCCGGCTTAGCTTTACGCGAAAAACAGATCCAACAGAACTTCCGTCCAATCATCGGTGTACATAAATGGTTTGCCAGACGTCCGGGGACATTGTTTCGTGGACTGCTGTTATCCGAGTTTGGCAATGGTCCGCTAAAAGAAATTTTTTACCAAGCCAACAGGCTTTCAGGCTTAACTGTCGCCGATCCCTTTATGGGCGGGGGAACACCAATTATAGAAGCCAACCGTCTGGATTGCGATGTCGTGGGAGCTGACATTAATCCGATGGCCTATTGGATTGTGCAAAGGGAAATTGCCAATCTGGATATTGAAGAATACAGAGATGCAACAACCCGTTTATTAGATTATTTACACGAACAGCTTGGCTCGTACTACAAGACTGCCTGTTTAAGCCGCGGCAATATACATGCTTCCGTAAAATACTTTATCTGGGTTAAGACAATAAAGTGCCAGGAATGCCGACAGGAGATTAATATGTTTCCCGGGTATATCCTCGCTACTAATTCCCGACATCCTAACTATGTGTTGATATGTCCGGACTGCGGGGAGTTGAATGAGGTGGAATCCCATAAGAAGCCCGGAGAGTGCAGCCACTGTTATTCTCAGCTAAAAACAAAAGGGCTTGCCCGTTCCAGCCGCTGCCTTTGTCCTCACTGCGGAACATTAAATAAATATCCCCAGCCCCAGCAGGGACCTCCTAAACACAAGATGGCTGCAATTGAATATTATTGCCCCCAATGTAAACAAAATCATAAAGGACGTTTTTTTAAGAAACCTGACCATAATGATCTGGAAAAATATCATCAGTCGGAAGAAAAATGGGGAGCACTTGAGGCAAGGTTCGTACCCGGAGAGAAGATCCCCGCCGGGGATGAAACAGATCGCCTGCACCGTTGGGGCTACAGCAAATATGCAGATTTATTTAATGCACGGCAGCGGAGGCTGGCGAAACATTATTGAAAAGTATGTTAAAGCAAAACAGTTTTGCCAGTTGCCATTCGAGCTTCAATATCATAACGGCCGAAAAAAACAAATTCCCATTGCAGGACAGGCTATCAAAGATTATTTATTACAGCGTATTGAAGCACCGGAGAGGCAACAATGGCTTGCCCTGGAGGATCATGAAGGTTATGGGGGTAAATCTGAAAAAACAACACCCATCGTTTTAATTGTTTTACGTTCCATTCTAGGTTTTACTCCCCCGGAATGGACTTATTTGGCAAGCACGCTTAAAATTTCATCGAATGTTGCTTCCGTCTGCTCAGGGGTTCCCATATTAAAGATGGATATCCTCTCAATCGTATAGAGATAAATAAATGGCGGCTTTTCAGTGTTAACGAACAGCTTAACCGAACCACACTCTTCCGTCCTGAAATGCCCTTTCAGGTTTGCACCCAAAGCAGACCCGTTGGCGCGCATGACAATGGACGGCAGTTCTTCCATCAAGACGACTTCTTCAATAGAGTCCCATGCATAAACCTCACCGTACATGCCGTGGATCTGCAATCCTTCTTCAAGAAATGTTACCTGCGTAACCTGGGAGAAGAAAAACAGCAGAACTGCAACAAAGGCCAGGGTGACAGCGACAATACCAATGGGCAAAGCCAGTTGTTTTCTGGCCCCCTTGCGCAGTTTTCCATTTTCATCAAATATATTTCCATCATACTTTTGCGCCTTGATCAGCAAGTACACCGTTGTAACACCAAAAAATACCATGGCCGGGGTCATCCCTGGTTTCAAACCCAGGGCATAAAGTATACCCATGCCCATGAAAACAGCGCCATTGACATAGGAGTAAACTCCCATCAAGCGGCCAAGGGCTTTTGTATTCACATTTGCCTTTTTCTCCCTCGGCATGGTGTTATAGCCTGCAATGAGGAAGTACCACTTTGCTACATGCACTGCCAGCCCAATGGCCACAAAGAACAGGCCTGTTACCAAATAATACCACATGATAAACCTCCTACGTTATGAACAGTGGTATTATTATATGGCTATCACCTTGGGTATGTAAAGCAGCTTTAAATGCAAAGACGAGCCAGCAGGATTCACTCCGCCGGCTCGCTTACATAGATAAATCCGAATCGGTTTTTCGCTTCATTATTTGATCGGGTGCCGCCCCTTTTATTCCGTTGCTTCCCCTTCTTCCCGGTGTTTGTGAAAATTCATTTTGCTGACTATTTCCGGGACCATATTCATGATTTTTTCCAGGGAGCCCTTCCCCGCCAGGGAGATGATCTCGACCTCATCGTTTTTGATCACCAGCACGGCATTGGGGGAGATGCGGCAGCCCACGCCCCCACCCCCGCCGTTGCCATCATTCCCCTTGCTGTCCCTGCCCGTTCCTTCTCCGCCGCCAACCCCAAATGTTACCGTGATGATGGGAATAAGGGTTATGTTTCCCACCAGAATGGGTTCGCCCACCACGGTTTCTGACCGCAAAAAATCCCCCAGCTTTTCGAAAAGAGTGTTGAAGATACTTGCTTTTTCGTCCATCGCTGATAGCCTCCCTAGATAATATTTATTTTAAAATTCAACCTTAATCCTGTTTTAGCCCACGGATAGATGCTTTATCTCCGGCATTTCATCCCGGCCCGGCTTAGCCTGGCTGCATACCCGGCCTTTTTTTACCGGCCCGGATCGCCTTCCAGATCATCCTGGTTTCCCTGGCCAGCAAAAATTTAATTACCCTGTAAAGGATGAGAAACACTATTATTCTCCCGGAGGCAGAAAAGGCCACATCGACATATTCCTCGTCCCAGACCGGTTCGAGATCGATCCTGACCTTTTGCCTAGGAACCGTCGTCCTGAAAAACCAGTTTAAAGCAGTGAGAAAGCCGTTATAGCAGGGATCCTCAAAGCCCACTTTCCCACGGATTTCCAGGGATTCCGGACCGATCATTTTTAATATATCCAGAGAAAAGGCGAGGGCACTTTTTAGAAAGTTTCCATCCAGGAAAATCTTGAAATCCGCCCCGGATGTTTTTTTCTCTTTTTTGTGCTTTTTTACCGGATCCTTTTTCCTTCCCCCAAAAAATTTTGCCGGGTGAAACTTTAAAGGAATGCCCAGGATAGTGAGGGCGAGGGTAGACACCTTGCCAAACTCACCGGTCAGTTCAACCAGGGGTTTGATGCTGATCAGGGCATGAAGGAAAAACGTTTCACGGTAGCCGCCCCGCACTGCGTAACAAATGGGCATGAAAAGGAGGACTGCCGGCACGAGCACCAGCACTGCCAGAAACCCCCAAAAAATATTTACTAGCAATCCCATATCGCCATCCTTTTGTCTTTAATTGGAAACTATCCGAGAATAATCCTGGCTAGCAAAGGATTTCGTTTTTTTAACGAATTGCCGGCACTGCTGCCCAAGCGATGAAAGGCCTCCCTCAAAAAGTAGGAGCCCGGTAAATAACGGCAAAAGCTGATTGTATTTTTCATCGTTTTCAGCTGGAGCCCAAAGAGGGCCGTCGTGGAAAAATTAGCCGCCTTTTGGACCACTGCCGCCCCCGGGACAGAGAAATGCGCTGCCAAAGCCTGCGCCCTGCAGGCAGCAAGGGCTTCAATAGGAGGCGCAGTTTCAACGAACTGGTTCTTGAGATCCCAATCCAGAATTTTGAGCTGGTTGAGTTCTTTCCGGCATTCCGGGCAGTCCAGCAGATGTTCTTCCAATAGAATTTTTTCCAGTTCAGATAGTTCGCCGTCGATATAAGGGGAAAGCCAATCAG
>CAZAQM010000182.1:0-4139 GCA_964487385.1 uncultured Dethiobacter sp. | reverse complement strand
CAGCCAATCAAAACCCAAACTGAGGAGTCCCGGCGGCATTCCCGTCGCCATCATACCGACGGGGGAGGCTGGAGCATCTTTTCCAATCCCGGCCATTCTGGCGAAATCCGGGCTAAAATCGAGGAAAACAATCTTTCGCGGCCGGCCTCCTTCATCCCCGAGTATACGGTAATAGACGATAGCATCGAACATTCTCTCCCATAGGCGGCCTGATTTGCTATTATTCAAAATTTGCTCCCCCCCAATGGAGAATAGTAAACAATTCCAAATGATGGCGAACCTTCAGAACAATGATGACAAAAATCTCCAGTATGGCTAAAATGGAGGATTTTCGTGCAGGTCATCTTTATAAATTGACGATGCCCGCAGCCCTGGCAAAATGTACAAATTCCTCTTCCTTTTGAATATCCAGCTTAGCCTTGATGTTTTCTCTGTGGCGATCCACGGTCTTGGGGCTTATCGATAATGATTTGGCTATCTCGCTTCTGCCTTTCCCTTCGGCTAATAGCTGAATAATTTCTCTTTCCCGCGGCGTTAATTTTTCTATTAGCTGGGAGGCCTCGGGAAGCGGAGCTGCTTTTAACAGCTCCCTGACTAATACCTGGGACACCGAGGGGCTGAGATAAATTTCTCCCCTTTTAACTACATCGAGGGCCAGCTTTAACTCTTCGTAGGCGGAGCTTTTTTGGACGTAGCCATCGGCGCCCGCCTTGAGCGCCTGGTAAACATAAATATCCTCCACATACATGGAAAGCATGATCACTTTTATCTGTGGAAAACGTCCTTTGATTTGACGGGCGGCTTCCAGCCCATTTAGTTCGGGCATGGCTATATCCATAATCACTGCATTCGGGGCCAATTTATCGGCCAAAAGCACGGCCTCCCTGCCATTTTCAGCCTCCCCAACTACTTTGGCAGTACCGTCACTTTCAATTAGTGAATGTAATCCCTGCCGAACAATGGCATGATCATCAGCTAGAAGAACTCGCATTCAATCATTCCCCATTCAAAAAATGTTGTTCCAATGGTAAGGTTATCGTAATGCGGGTGCCGCAGCCCGGTTTGGAATCGATCTTAAAACGTCCGCTAAGCAACTTTACCCTTTCCTGCATTCCCAACAGCCCTAGATGGCCCCGGGCCGGGCTTGGGGTGTCGGGTTCAAATCCTTTCCCGTCATCCTCGATGCTGATCTCTATGCTGCCAGGGTTGCATTCTATTATTATTAGCACTTTTTTGGCCCCGGAATGGCGGGAGACATTGGTCAGCGATTCCTGAATACAGCGAAAAAGCGCCGTTTCTATTTCGCTGGAGAATCTGTTCATTTCTTCAGCAGCAGTTATTTTGGCCTCTATGCCGGTCCGGCGGCTGAATCCCCGGGCCATGTTTTGCACGGCGGCAAGAAGGCCCATCTGGTCCAAAGCCGGTGGCCGCAGCGATGTGGCCTGCCTGCGCACGAATTCCAGTATGGAATCGACCAGGCCAATACTATCCGACAATCTATCCTCAAAATCAAGATCCCGTTGTCTTAATTCCTTTTTGGTCACCTGTAGATTTATTTTTATGGCAGTCAGGGCCTGGCCTACTTCGTCATGAAGTTCCCTCGACAGGCGGGTCCTTTCTTCCTCCTGCACATTTAGAATCATGGAGGAAAAGGCCTTGAGCTTATCATAGCTGGCCTTTAGCTCTTCTTCTGCCTGTATGCGCCCGGTGATATCCCTGGCAATGCCTTCGATCATTTCCACCCGGCTTTTATGACAGATGGGGGTGCAGTGCAGCTCCACCCAGATAATCCGGCCATCCTTGCGAATCAATCGTAAAATGATTGGTTTGCTAAAATCGGTTCTGTTGTTTTCTATAATATCTTTATATCTAGGGTAATCAGCGGGGTGGAAAAGTTTTTTATCGAACGCCTCCCCCGTATAGTACTCTTTGGGGGAATAGCCGCTAATAAAGGCCGAGGCCGGGCTTACATAAATAAATTTTCTTTCCGGAAAAATCTGCAGGCGGAAAATAATGTCCCGGGCGTTTTCCGCCAGAAAGCGAAACTGCTCCTCGCTGCGGCAGATGGATTCTTTGTCCTGTAAATGCTTGAGCGCATAGCCGAGGGGACTGGAAATCGTTTTAAGAAAGGTAATTTCATCGGCAGAGAAGGCTTTTTTTCTGGAATCGTAGAGGTGGGTAAGCCCCAAAGTCTTACCCACAGCCCTGATTGGCACCATGGCCATCGTTTCATGCCCCAGCTCCAGGCATTTTTTACAGAAATGCTGATTTCCCAAAGATTTAGCTTCCATCCTATACCAATCAGAGATGCTGGTACAAAAAAAACTGCTGGATGGAGTTAACTCCCGGCTGAACATACATGGAAGGATTTCGCCCTGATCCGACGTGCCCGTTAATGTAAGAACGCTGTCAAAATGGCAGCCCAGGGAAATGGTTTTAAAATCTTTTTCAAAATGGGCAATTTTTTCCTGAGCGGCAAAGATATAGTCTTCTCCGTCCCCTAGCCTTATTGCTCCGGCTTCAACACCGGTTGTACTGATAATATTCAGCAGAACCATCTGCACAGTCATGGGGAGGTTATCCGTTTCCGCCAGGTTGATCAGCGTTTCCACTGTAGCCTGCTGCAGTAACTGCAGGCGTTTTTCCCTATTAGAACCGTTCTTCCCGTTTGTATTTCGATCCGCCAGCACACCTGCCCTCCTGACATTGAATAGTGCCGATTATCTTATCTTATATCGATCACCCTGGGAAGCTGAATTAAGGTAAACATTTTTTTTATATAGTCGCTGGTGACATTGGTGATGATGAGTTCCCCCCCGTTTTCCCCAAGCTTCTTTTGAAACAATAAAAGGGTGCCGAGGCAGGTGCTGTCGATGACCTTTACTTGGGAAAAATCTATGGTGACAAGTTTATAACTTTCATTGCATAAACTTTGCAGGATATCTTTTAGCCGGGCGGAACTGGCAATATTAATCTTTTCACCGAGATAGACCGTAGCCTCGAATGTTGCCCCGCGATCAATTCTCATATCCGAAGCCTCCCAGAGGGTATGCATATTTAGGAAGATATACTGCCTATAGCAGCATCATTACATTTAATTTCTGCAAAAGGTATCTTTTCCCTTCTTCATTTCACAATGGATAGCGTTTTCTGAATATTTTTTCCGTGCCATTGCCGCGATAGATTTATTTTTGCCGCAAAAATGGGAATCGGAAACCCTCAGCGCTTTATTATCTCTTCATAATCTTCGCGCATTTTGTTAAATTTATTTTATTTATTTTTATTTCCCGGCAGGAATTTCTAAGAGGGGGGAAGAATATAGAGCAAAGTGGTTTAAAGTGGAGCGAAGTGGTCAGCAAACTTTGCTCGGCAGGTGGGAGATCGGGCCGTGCTAATTGGTGAATTCAATCATACCCTGGATGGCAAAGGCCGTGTCATCATTCCTTCCCGGTTTCGGGAGGAACTGCAGGACCGCTTTATTGTTACGCGGGGACTGGACAGCTGCCTTTTTGTTTACCCTCTGGGGGAGTGGAGCAATCTGGAAAGGAAGCTCAAAACGATGCCTTTTACCAAAGCAGAGGCAAGAGCTTTCCTGAGATTGTTTTTTTCCGGGGCTTCGGAGGTGGAGCCCGATAAGCAGGGCAGGATTCTCATACCGCCTCTGCTCAGGGATCATGCCGAACTGAACAAAGAAGTCGTTTTCATCGGCGTTTCAAACAGAGCTGAGATTTGGAGCAGGGAAAAGTGGGGAGAGTATAGTAACAAGCTAAATCTTTCTTATGAACAGGTTGCGGAAAAAATGCTCGATTTCGAATTCTAAGGCAAAGGGTGAAAAGCAAATAGATCCTTTTGGCAAGGCGCCCGAACACGTTCCGGTGATGGTCAGGGAAGCTCTCCGGTTTTTGTGCCCCGGGCCGGGGAAAATAATCGTGGATGCCACGCTGGGAATGGGCGGGCATGCCCGGGCCATTTTGGAGCGTATTCCCGGGGGAAAGCTGATCGGCTTTGATCAGGATGCCGAGGCTTTGTCAGTGGCTGCCAGGGCGCTTGCTCCTTTCGGGGAGGCTTTTATACCTGTAAAAATGAACTTTGCCAAAATTGATGAAACCCTGCAGCAGCTTCAACTCGATCTCGTCGAT
>CAZAQM010000181.1:0-4149 GCA_964487385.1 uncultured Dethiobacter sp. | reverse complement strand
TCCCGGCGGTTGTTCTCCGGGAGAAAATGCAGCCGGGGAAGCAATTGAGGATACAGGCGACGAGCTGCCCGGCACCACAGGATCCCCATGTGTCATTACGGATATGGCGGGGCGCGCCGTAACGCTGCCGGGCAAAATCGATTCCGCTTTTTCCACCAGCCCTATGGGAACTATCGTGCTTTACACGATCGATCCCGCTCTTCTCGTCGGCCTGAACTATGAATTCAATGAGATGGAAAGGGAATTTATTTTAAAAGAGTATCGGGATTTACCTGTCTATGGGCAGGGTGAGGGGATCAACCGGGAAGCGGTTATTGCCGCCGCTCCCGATATTTGTCTTACTTATGGCACCATATCGGAAACGACGATCTCTGAAACGGAGGGTTTCCAGCAGCAGACCGGCATCCCCGTGGTAATGGCGGATGGCTCCCTGGAAAAGGCTGCCGAAGCCTACCGGTTCCTTGGTGAGATACTGGGCCGGACGGAGCGCTGTGCCCTGTTGGCGGACTACGCCGAGGAAACCCTGGCCCTGGCAGCTTCTCTGAATGTGCCGGCGGAGGAGCGGGTTTCTGTTTTTTATGGAAACGGCAGGGAATCGTTGGAAACCTCGCCGGCCGGCTCCCAGCACGCCTTTTTGCTGGAGCTCGTCCAGGCAGTCAATGTGGCCGTTGTTGAGGGGGAAATAACCAAACGTATCGAAATCAGCCCCGAGCAAATTATCGGCTGGAACCCCGAAGTGGTCATTCTCAACGGGGAGCCCACTGAGAGCATCTCCCCGGCGGATGCTGTCGGGGCTTTCAGGGGGGATGCCCGCTATCAGGGTGTCCGGGCCGTGGCTGGTGACCGGATCTACGCCATACCCAGGTACCCCTTCAGCTGGTATGATCGCCCGCCGGCAACCAACCGGCTGATCGGCATTCTTTGGCTTGCGGATATACTTTATCCCGAACAGGCAAATCTGAACATCGCCTCCTGTGCCAGGGAATTTTACTCCCTGTTTTATCACATGGAGCTGACGGATGCCCAACTGGGGGCCCTGCTGGGTAGGTGATGGTTTCACAGACAGTTAAGTGCAGCTGCAGAATCCTATCAACCCGGTATCGCTATGGAAAGTCTGTCTTCCCGAGCATCTTCTCAGGTATTTTCGCACCTCCAGCTTGGCCGGGCTGCTTGGCACAGCCTGATAAGCAAATGATGCAGGTGCTTGGCGCTAACACCCCGCACCTTCCAGGTATGTGGGGTGTTTTTTTGTACCCCTTCAGCTTACCCAAAAGGAATTGAAACTATCGGCTGCCCGAAATTGGCGGTTTACAGAATAAACGTTTAAAATGTATTGACAAGTCAAATATTTCTATTATAATTCGATAAGACAGCAAATCCAATGCCCTCCGCACGGGTTGGATTAGGGCCAGGGCGAGGGCCATAAGCAAAGTATGGATGGGGGCGATCTATGAACATTTTTTCAGGGGCAGCAGGTAAAATTTTAGGTGGAGGTGCTAAAAATTTATGGCAGATGCTAACCAAACATCGGTTATACTCTCTGCGAGACCGGAAAATATCGAAATCGATCCTAAGAAAACGGCAATAATTGTTGTTGATATGCAAAACGCCTTTTGCAGCAAAAAAGGGATGTTTGATATCGCCGGGATGCTGGATGAAAACAAGATACAGCAGGTCATTGAGGCCAACAAAACTGTTCTTGCGGCGGCCAGGGAGGCAGGGGTAAAGGTTATATACGTCAGAATGGGCTTCAGGCCCGATTTTTCCAATGCCGGGGGGGAAGAATCGCCCAACTACTGGAAAGAGACCGGGATGGTCCTCATGCGTTCAAACCCCGATTGGACGGACAGATTGACCGTTGGATCATGGAATTGGGAAATAGTGGACGAACTCAGGCCCCAGGAAGGCGACATCTTAATAAACAAACATAGGTACAGCGGGTTTACAGGCACGGAGCTTAATGCGGTGCTGCATACATTTAATATTAAGCACCTGTTGGTCACCGGGGTTGCTACAAATGTCTGCGTTGAAACCACGATTCGTGATGCTTTTTCTCTTGAATATTTTCCTGTCCTGGTAGAGGATGCCTGCGGGAATGCCGGGCCGGATTTCATTCAGGATGCAACTGTCTGGAATGTTACAAACCTTTTTGGCTGGGTAACAACATCCGGGGAATTTGCCCGGGCAGTTTGCCCCTAGTTTCGCCGGCTGAGATGATTGGCAGCGGGAAAACCCATCTGAGATCACGGCCGGAACCTTGTCCGGTAAGGTTCCGGCCGTGTTTTTATTTGCCCGGAGTTGTTGCGGAAACACAGCTGTAAAAAAGCGCCTGCAGGCAGCATAATATAATAGTTAAAGAATTTCCTGCGCCGGCCCCGAAATAATCCATTTTTATTGTCAGGACAAAGAAGATGTGTTAAAATGTGATCAAGTCAGAAGTATCCTCTATGTTATCGCCTTAACCGGCGTTTTTTTACGGTAGGCTTAAAATAGATATGATTGGCAAACTTGTCGAGCTGGTTAAATAAGGAGGTTGGCATAAGAAGTGTTTAAGGTGGAGAAAATAGACACTAACAAAGTCAGCATGGAAATCGAAGTATCCAAAGAAAAAGTAAATGAAGCATTAGAGAATGCCTATAAAAAAGTGGTCAAAACAGTTTCTGTTCCCGGGTTTCGCAAGGGTAAAGCGCCCCGGAAGATCCTGGAAGTGCGTTTTGGCCCCGAAATTTTTTATAACGATGCGCTGGAAATACTGGTGGATCCCGCTTATAACGAAGCGGTCAAGGAATCACAGCTGGAGCCGATCAATCAGCCCGAAATGGAACTGGTGCAGATAAAAAAAGATGAACCTCTTATTTTTAAGGTCAGCGTTGAAGTGAAGCCGGAGGTGGATCTTTGTGAATATAAGGGAGTTACTGTCCAACAGGTCAAGAAGGATATCGATCCCGGGGATGTCGATAGATATTTAAATTATTTGCAGGAGCAGCATGCCCGTCTGGTCGTCGTGGAAGAAGGGGAACTGCAGGATAAGGACCTGACCATGATCGATTTTATCGGGAGCATCGATGGTGAACCCTTTGAAGGCGGCAAGGGGGAAAATTATTCCCTGGAAATTGGTTCAGGAACCTTTGTGGAAGGTTTCGAGGAACAGCTCATCGGCGCCCATGCCGGGGAGGAAAGGGATCTCCACGTCACCTTTCCCGAAGGTTATGCCAAAACCGAGCTGGCAGGGAAAGAGGCCGATTTTCATGTCACGATAAAAGAGATTAAGAGGCCCCAATTGCCAGAGCTCGATGATGCGTTTGCCCAGGAGCTGACGGAGGAATTTTCCACCATGGAGGAGCTTAGAAAGGATGTCGAGCAGAAGCTCAGGGAGAATCTTAAAAACAGTCAAAAATCCGATCTGGAAAAGAAGATCATCGATAAAGTAGCTGCTGCATCGCAGGTGGAGGTTCCTGAGGTCCTGGTGGAAAGAGAGATTAACGGCATGCTGGCCCAGTTTGAATACTATCTCAATATGCAGGGCCTTTCCCTGCAGCAGTTTGCGGAAATGACAGAAGGCGGTCTGGATAGGCTGAGGGAGGATCGGCGGGCGGAGGCAGAGAAAAAGGCACGGGCCAATCTGGTCCTCGGTGAAATCATTAAAAGGGAAGCCTTTGAGGTTACCGATGAAGAGCTGGAGGCCAAAATTAAGGAGATGGCCGGCGATTTGGAACTTGATAAAGCAAAAGAACAGTTTGCCCAGAGCGGAAGGCTGGAGATGATCCAACAGGATCTGCGCTACCGCAAAGCCGTCGATCTAATCGTGGAGACAGCTATTGTGGAGGAAGTAGAAGAAGAGCCTGCGGAAGAACATGCTGCCAAGGAAGTCGAAAGCGCTGAACCTGAAGCAGACGAGGTTTCCGGAGAGGATTCGGCTGGTGAAATACCTTCTGGTGAACTCCCTCCCGGAGAGGACTAATTAAAGATCTTGATCAGGTAACATTTTTTGCATAGAGAGGGTAAGATGAAAGGAGAGTATAAAATGTTGGTTCCTGTTGTTGTAGAACAAACAAGCCGTGGAGAAAGAGCCTATGATATTTACTCACGTCTTTTAAAGGATAGAATTATTTTTATCGGTACCCCTATTGACGATACCGTTGCCAATTT
>CAZAQM010000180.1:0-4222 GCA_964487385.1 uncultured Dethiobacter sp. | reverse complement strand
GGTCAGCGACTGGGCATAAACGATATAGTCAACTGTCATTGGCTGGGAACGTGAAATATCCCCCCAGATAATGGGCGGCTTAACACACCTGGTGCCATAGGATTGCACCCAGGCCTTTTCCGTAAAGAGGAATCCCTCCAGATACTCACCAAAATATTCGACCATATCGTTGCGTTCAAATTCGCCGTGGACGAGCACATCCAGCCCAATTTTTTCCTGTAGGGCGATACATCGGGCAATTTTCTTTTTGTTGAATTCCTTATACTGCTCGTGGGTGATTTTGCCCCTCTTAAAACTGGAGCGGTTGGCCTTCACCCCGGCCGTCTGCGGGAATGAACCGATGGTCGTCGTGGGCAGCAGGGGAAGGTTAAAAACTGTCTTCTGGATCTTTTCCCTTTCATGGAAGGCCGGATGCCTGACAAAATCCTCCGGCAAAAGGGAAGCAATAGCCGATTGCACGGAGGCGTTTACTGAAAACCTGCTCTCCGCAAAAAGCCTGATGTTTTCCCGGTATTCGGTAATTTCGGCCGGATCGTTGCTGACGGCAATTTTCCTTAGATCGGCAAGCTCTGCCAGCTTTTCCTCGGCAAAGGCAAAATGCTTTTTATGGCTTTCGGGCAAGCGGCTCTCATTTTTTAATGTATATGGGAGATGCAACAGCGAGCAGGATGTGCTTAAAACAATACTATTGGCCCCGGCTTTCCCCAATTCACCCAGCATTTTTAGCGTTTGGCCATAGTTATTCCGCCAGATATTTTTACCGTTGATGACACCGGCAAAAAGGGTTTTATCTGTGGGGAAGCCGTGGAGCCTTAACAGCTCCGCTGTGCCTTCACCTTCGACAAAATCAAGCCCCAGGCCATCGAAGGGCAGGGCGGCAACCTCCAGGTAGCAATCGCGCAAGTCGCCGAAATATGTCTGCAACAGCACCCGGGCGCCGCCTTTTGCCGCAAGGATTTCACCATAAAGTCTTCTGAAAAAAGCGGTATCTTCAGGGGTTAAATCCATGACCAGCGCCGGTTCATCCAGCTGTATCCACTGCGTGCCCAGATCGCTAAATTTTTTCAGCATCGCGGCATATGCCGCGATTATATCTGCAATAAAATCGTCTGCTGTTTTGCTGCCGGTAAACCTTGCCAGCTTTAAAAAGGTAAAGGCCCCGGTGACGACAGGCCTGGTTTCCATCCCCAGCTCCCTGGCTTCCAGGAACTCGGCAAAGGGCTTGGTCCCAGCCAGGGAGATTGCCGTATCATCATCGATCTCCGGCACCAGATAGTGGTAATTGGTATTGAACCATTTCTTCATAGCCAGGGCCTTCACATCGCCGCCGGCGCCCTGATAACCCCTGGCCATGGCAAAGTATTCACCAAGGGGATCGAACCCTAATTCCCTGTAGCGCCGGGGTACAGCATTGAGTAGAACTGCTGTATCCAGCATATTGTCATAAAAAGAAAAATCATTGGAGGGCAAAAGATCGAGGCCTTTTTCGGCCTGCGTTTGCCAATGCGCTTTCCTCAGATGGGCGGCAATACCCTGAAGCTCCTCCTTTGACAAAGCACCTTTAAAATATTTCTCCACGGCAAATTTTAGTTCCCGTTGGGACCCTATTCTCGGATAACCAACGATCGTCGTTCTCATGGCACTCTCACCTTCCAGCTATGGTGACAATACTATACCATGAACTCCCGGCCATAGCATAATATCCGATTTTTATGCCTCGCCATAGTTAAAAACTATGCCACCCATGGGCCATCATTACCTCGTTATTAACAGACAATCTTGTTCCTGCCCCGGCCCTTGGCCAGATATAAATTGGCATCGGCTTCCTTAACCAAATCATCTTTTTTCATATCAATTTTTGAATAATATGCTACGCCGGCACTAATTGTTATAATACCACCAGGCTGTGTTTCCTGGTGATCGAATTTATAATTTTCCACAATCTTTCTTATTTTTTCCGCTGCAAGGGCAGTGCCCTCCGCAGTCGTTTCACAACAAATAATGGCAAATTCCTCCCCGCCATATCTGCATAAGACATCCGTGGGAAACAATGCCGACTTGAGAACCCTGACAAGCGTTTGCAAAAGTTTATCCCCGGCCAGATGCCCATTGTTATCATTATATTCTTTAAAATGATCTATATCAAAGATAATCAGGCCAAAGTTATAGACGTTTTTTAAAGTTCCCTGTCCATAGGCCTGCTGCTTATAAACCCGGTCAATTTCCTGCTGTAATCTTTCATCAAAATAAAGTCTGTTGTAGGCTTGCGTTAACCAGTCTTTCATGGCCATATCCTGCAATTTTTTATTTAACGTCGTTATTTGTTCTATATATTTTTTGTTTTCCGTTATATCCCGCATCAAAAGTGTGGTGCCCAGATGATTGTTTTTCTTATAAAGGGGAATGATTTCCAATCGATAATAATATTTTTCTGCGTTCATCACTCTTTGCAGCTCCAGGCTGATATTTGCTTTTTGATCAATAGATTTTTTTATGCATTCAACCAAACTATTTACATTAAATACAAAACCATATTTCTGGAATAATGCAATAATACTGTCCTTTCTTTTAAAAGGAAGCATCTTTGTAAACGTATCTTCAAAGGTTCTGTTATAATCAATGATTTGATAGTTGTCGCTAATAACCACATAACTATCCGTTAGCGAATTTACAACCGTTTCCAGGGCAATGGGAATTATATTCAGGAAATCATATTTTATAATCGCAAATATGAAACAAATAATAGTAAAAGCAAAAACTATATTCTCTAAATATGTTGGCCAGTCAAATATTTTGAGCGTGCTGAAAGAATCAAATACTATGGCAACTAAAACTCCCAAAAATATCAGGATTGATTGCCTGGAAAAAAATCCATAACTTTTTAAAGAAAACAAACCCAGGTAAAGCAAACCGATAACAATATATATATAGGAAATAATGCTATGTATAGTAAAATACAGGCCAAAAACCCGCTCGGAAGGTATCAGGCTGAAGGCACTGTAAAATAAATGGTGATACTGATTTGTAAAAAGTATTATCAGGGAAATCAATGGGGGAATAAATAACAGCATATACTTCCAGGTAAATTCAATCCTGTTATGTGCAAAAATCAAACCTAAAAATAATAGTGAAACAGAAACCGTAATCGGACCAAAAAAATATAACTGTTCAAAAAAAATATCCAGAGTGGTGTTGCAGATCGATAAATTAAAGATGACCGCAACATCCCATATCACTACACTGGCGGTTGATCCCAAAACAGCATAATGAATTTGCTTTTTATTATCTCTTCCAAGCACCGATAATGAGAAAAATAAAACCAGCAATGTGGATACAATTAAGAGTATATAAAGAATGTCATATTTCCCCATGATCAACTCATAATTTTCCTGCCACTTTCATAATTACTAACCTGTCCCCTGCCTGTATCAGGCGGTTGAAGCTTTGATTGGCAAGATCCGCCTTTTTCACATAGCTTGATATCCCGGCGGCAAGCAGACTGCCAGGGACCTGAAGATAAGCACTTTGGCGATTTCCACCTTATAGGCGTTTTTGCTCATGGGTTTGGCGCCCTTCAGGGCAATTTCAGCAGCCTCTTTCAATACCGCCTTATCAAGTCTTTTTCCCGCGAGAAAAGCTTCGGCTTCAAAGGATCGCCGGGGGCCGGGAGCTACCGCTCCCAATGCAATCCGAGCCTTGGAGCATACCCCCTCCTCATCCTGGACGACCATGACGGCTGCGCTGACCACGGCAAAATCAATGGGTTCACGCAGGGTAAATTTTAAGAATTGCTGTTTTGCCCCTTCGGGCGGCCTGGGAACCAGGATTTCCACGATTATTTCTTCCGGTTCCAAAATGTTGCCCAGAGGATGAAAAAAGTCCTGCAGCGGAATAGTCCTGCCGCCGGCAATCCCTAACGTTTTAATTTCGGCCTCCAGCAACAGAAGTGCCGTGGCCAGATCCGAGGGACAGGCAGCAAAACACCGCCGGCCGTCAAAAATGGCATGGTAACGATTATCCCCGCTTACAGCCAGGCAGGAGCCGCTTCCTTTGCGCGGGCAAAAAAGCCTTCCGCCGATAGAGTGGGGGTACCTGTAGTACCAGCAGCGCGTCTCCTGGCAGAGGTTTCCCCCGATGGTAGCCATGTTGCGAATCTGGGGAGAGCCGACGCTCAGGGCAGCCTCGGAGAGCGCCCTGTATTTTTCCCTGACGAGGGGTAATC
>CAZAQM010000179.1:0-4348 GCA_964487385.1 uncultured Dethiobacter sp. | reverse complement strand
TGTATCTATATTGGAACCTGGAGCGGTTTACATGCTTTAAGTGTATCAGATTACGCAGAATTACTCTCTGCAGCAACAGGTATGGAGTTAACAGCCGCTTTGCTAATGGATTATGGCAAGCGCGGCACCAACCTGGAAAAAGCTTTCAATACGATTCATGCAGGACTTGATCGCGATGACGATTACCCGCCAAACAGGTATATGGATGAGGAAGTCAGATCAGGGCCTTTCAAGGGACATAAGTGCGATAAAAAGATGTGGGATAAAATGCTGGATAAATATTATGATCTTTACGGATGGGATACCAAGACCGGGCTGCAGACACGTAATTCTCTGGAACAGATCGGGCTTGGCGATGTCGCGGAAATGCTTGAAAAAACCGGCAGGCTGGTTGAAAGATAAGCGCTTTGTATGGCAATTTATAGACTGGGCGGTTTATAACTAAAATTGGCAGGGAAGGGGGAGGCAGAGTGTCCCTGAAAGGAGAACTAAAGGCATCCAAGGAAGGTGCGAATAAATTAATTATTGAGGTAGATCAGGATCTTTGCCGTGGTTGTTGCCTGTGTGTACTTATGTGTTCCTTTCATCATACTGGAGTGTTTTCCCGCGAGTTATCAAGTATAGATGTATCAGTTAGCAGTATAACCGGTGAAGTTAAGTGGGAAGTTGGTGAGAGTTGTGATATGTGTAAAAAAGAAGCAGGCCACTTATGTGTAAAATACTGTCCGTATGATTGTTTGGCTGTAAAAGAGGTGAAATAAAATCGGCGTCAATGCAGGTAGTGTCAGTGCTTCTAACGGCAATATTTTACGCATTAATTTAAGCAATAAGGAGATCAAAATAAAGAAAATAGACCCAAACCTAGTTGAAAAATACATTGGGGGGATTGGGCTTAATAGTTATCGTCTGTATAAAGAGTTGCCCAGGGGTATAGATCCACTTTCGCCCGATAATTTGCTTTTATTGGGTATCGGCCCCCTGGCGGGGACAGGCGCTCCGGGTTCTGACAGGGTTGAAATGACAGCAAAGTCACCAATAAATAATGGTCTTGGAACAGCAAACGCTGGTTGTTATTTGGGCGTTGGCCTTAGGAAGGCTGGGTATGCCCAAATAATTATAAAAGGAAAATCTCCAAGGCCGTCGTATATTTTTATCAATAATGATGAAATAAGCATAAAAGATGCAAGCAATCTATGGGGGAAGGATGTTTGGGATACACATGAAGCCATTTATGAAGAATTAAATGATCGGGATGTTCATATCATGTGCATTGGTCCTGCAGGGGAAAAGTTAGTGAGATTTGCGAATGTGCAAAGCGATAAATACCTTTCATTTTCCAGGGGCGGATTAGGGGCTGTCATGGGTTCAAAAAATTTGAAGGCAATTATTGTTAAGGGTAACAAGAAAATCTCCATTGCAGACAGGAAAAATTTTATTAATATTGTCAAACAATCATTTCAGAGAATCAAGCGGGATCCATTATATCCAATTACGCAAAAATATGGGACGATGTTATTTATTGCTGGGGAAACTGCTTTGGATGGAAATGTATCAGCCGAATACTTTTATGATAGCATCAAGGAAAAAGCTGTAGGATGTTATAGTTGTCCGCTACAGTGTTCCCACGAAGTTAAAATCGAAAAAGGCCCTTATAAAAGCAGCAGCAGTTTTAGAGGTGGGGAAGTGGCGCCTGTGCGGGCATTTGGAGGTCCTTGTGGTATTAAAGAATTTGAGCCGATTATACAATGCACAAAGCTTTGTGCCAAGCTGGGAATTGATATGCTAGCTGCCGGAAGTATTATTGGATGGGTCATGACTTGCTATGAAAAAGGTTTAATTAACAGTGTGGATACAGGAGGAGTGGAAGCAAAGAAAGGCAACGTGCAAGCAGTTTTAAAGTTAATAGAATTGATTTGTTCGAGAAAGGGGTTTGGGGGCATCCTGGCTGAGGGTTCCCAGAGAGCTGCGAGGTTTTTGGGAAAAGGAACGGAAAATTATTTAATAAATATAAAGGGAGTGGAGCTTCAAGTGGATCCAAGGCCGGCTAGACCTGGCTGGGCCTGGGGCTTTTCGCAAGCAGTCAGCGCCAGATCGGATAGCGCCAAAAGCCATGTATTATTGGATTTTCCGGATAGCCTGCCGCCAAAAACATTTAAAATAATATATGGCAAAGATAAAACTGGCCAATCATTGCAAGAATTAGTTAATTGGTTTGCGATAGATGAAAATATAAAGAAACAGATGTTTGGGGATCCTCCGGTTATAAAATGGAGAACTCAAAAAAATAAGGCTTTAATGGCAATATGGGCTGAGGAACTATCGGCAGTAATTGATTCTCTAGGTGTATGCAAAAGATTTAGCATGGACTTAAGCGTGCCTATAGGCGGGGAAGAGTATGCAAAAATGTTAGCAGCCGCCACAGGATTTGAATTTGATTGTAGATCAATTATGAAGGCAGGGGAAAGAATTATAAATTTGCAAAGGTTGTTCAACATAAGGGAAAAAAAAATAACCAGGGAGGATGATTACTTTACTCCCATCATTTATGAACAACCACTAAACGGAAACCATTATCCTATAGAAGAATTTGAGGAGGCTTTAAATGATTATTACAATTTAAGAGGCTGGGATTCTAAGACAGGGATTCCTACTATAGAAAAAATAAAAGAACTGGAATTAGAGGATGAATTTAGGCTATTAGAGATATGAAGCTAATTAAAACACGTCTAGGTTTTTTGTTTAATACATATTTATTGATTTTATCTATTGGTCACCTTATTGTTGATCTGGGCTCTGGTATACTCCCAATTATAACACCTTTGCTGGCGCAGAGCTTAAATCTTAGTTACTTGCAGGTGGGCACCATTGCCCTGGCATTTACCTTTAGTTCCGCCATTATCCAACCAATTTTTGGTGTATTGAGCGATCGCTACAGCATGCCTTGGTTGATGCCCCTGGGCCTTTTCCTCTCTGGTTTTGGGCTCGCACTGACAGGGGTGGTCAGTACCTACGGGTTATTGTTGTGTGTGGTGCTGCTCAGCGGTATAGGGATTGCAGGTTTCCATCCCGAAGGGTCCAAACTGGCCCATTATGTTAGCAAAGAGGGCAGGGCCGGGTCGTCGATGGCGGTTTTTTCGGTAGGGGGCAATATCGGCTTTGGCCTTGGTCCACTGCTGGCCATCTTTATTTTAAATATTTCCGGTATGGGTTCAATTCATGGAGTAATGGTTCCCGGGTTATTGGCCACCTTTGTTTTTTTGTTTTTTTTGCCCGGGTTTAAAAAAATTATTAAAGAAAAATCGGTCGAGAAGAAAGATAAACAGAAGATCAAGGTCGGCAGCAACAGGGTTGTTCATTTAATATTGTTAATATTGTATGTGACTGTGAGATCCTGGATACACTCCGGACTTGTCTACTTCATCTCCTTTTATTTCCCCGTTTTTAAAGGCATTGAAAAGCCTGAATACCTTGTCAGCCTGTTTTTAATTGCCGGGGCTGCAGGTACCGTGCTTGGCGGGTCTTTTGCCGATCGTTTTGGCGGGCGTAACGGTTTGTTGTTTTCCATGGTTGTATCCCTTTTGTCGATCTATCCGTTTTTACATTTGAATGGCAATTGGATTTTTACCTTGGCTTTTGTGGCAGGGCTGGCAATAATTTCTACCTTTTCCACGACGGTTGTTTTCGGACAGAGGCTTTTGCCGCATAATATTGGACTGGCCTCAGGTTTGATGTTGGGTTTTGGTGTGGGCATGGGTTCAATTGGCGTCACATTACTGGGGGCCATCGCCGATTCAGCCGGCCTGCTTTTTGCCATGAACATTATCAGCCTTCTTCCGATTCTTGGAATTATCCTTGCCTTTGCTCTCCCTGATATACGAGGCGGGGGAAGTATTGAAAGAGAAGTAGGTAAAATATCCTGCGTGTAGCCATAAAAATTTAACGTCCGATAATATATATTATGTTAACTTAAAGAGAGGGGATGAAAAATTTTTGCATTAATATGTGCTAAGAATATTTAGTGTAGTTTTCATTCATTTCCCATATACCTTTCTTAGTGCTTCCGGCTGGTTTTAAAACACCTTTTTTTCTCAATTGGGTTGCCTGCCATCGGATGCGGTACTGCCAGGTATAAAATAAATCTCCAGAATCACGCAATTTGTTTTCATAATTCCCCCAGATATATTTACATATTTCAACTAGCGATGCCTTCCCTTCATAATATTTTAAAGCCTCGGTTATCATATTACCAAGATCATCCATTGTTATCATATTTTTTTGGTATCCCTCCTTCACAATATCTTTTGATTTCTAAATCGTTTTAAGATATTCAGTAAAAGATGCTTCTGGT
>CAZAQM010000178.1:0-4349 GCA_964487385.1 uncultured Dethiobacter sp. | reverse complement strand
TTATCCCCCAAGGTGGGAATGGAACCATGACAGGAAACACCCTCCGCCTGCAGCCTCACCCAGGCGGTACCCTTTTCCCCCACCTGGATAAAAAACACCCTTCTGCCGTTCAGTTCCAGCGGTTCCTCCGCTCCCTCATTGACAGCAAAGTCCGCCTGCAGCTTTTCGGGGACTTCCTCCAGGAGGCGCTTAACGCCAAAATCCCCCCCGCATTCCTCGTCGGCAGTGGCAGCAAAAATAAGGGTCCCGTTTAAGGGGGCTTTTTCCCGGGCGAGCTTCAGGAAAGCATAGGCCTGGGCGGCAACCAGCCCTTTACAGTCCAGCGCCCCGCGTCCCAGGACCATCCCCGCACGTATCTCCCCTGAAAAGGGATCAAAGTCCCACCCATCCCCCACCGGAACAACATCCAGGTGGGAAAGAAAAAGAAGCCGCCTGGCGCCGCGGCCCGTTCTGGCCAAAAAATTACCCCGGCCCGCACCGGTTTGCACAATTTCACAGGGCAGACCCCATCGGCCAAAAAGATCTTTCAGATAAAGAGCCGCCTCTATTTCGTTACCCGGCGGGTTCACCGTATTGATCCTGATTAGATCGGAAAGAATCTCCTCCGGATGCAAATTTCATCCACCTTTCTTGTTTAGCCCACCCCAGTTAAGGAAGCCCTTTTAAGCAACCGGCAAAAAAATCGGCTACCATTTCCCCCACCTGTTCCTCAAAGCCCCAGAAGAAGTGGTCGGCTCCTTCGATGACGCGTATCTCCATCGGTTCAGCAGCCTTATCCGTTTCCTTCCTGATCCGCTCGGGCGGTACCATATCATCCTTCGTCCCATAGACGATAAACTTCGGCTTTGTGCATCCCTTTAAAACGTCCGGCCGTAAAACCGGGGAGATCCCCGCCAGTGCCCGGGCGGAATCCTCGCCAATACCGACGGAAAAGGCAATCATCCCGCCAAAGGAGTAGCCCCCAATCCCCACCTTCCGGGAATCAATTTCCTCCCTCTCCAAAAGATATCCAAGGCATGAGCGGGCATCCTCTTGTTCTCCGATTCCATGATCATAGGATCCTTCGCTCCTGCCCACACCGCGAAAGTTAAAGCGTAAAACGGCGATACCCCTTTTCACCAGGGCACGCCCCACAGCAATGATAACATTGCTGTCCATGCTTCCCCCCTGCGGCGGGTGCGGATGGCAGAGAAGCACCCCCGGAAAGGGCGGCGGCAGATCCGGAAGCTCCAGGCAACCCTCCAGGGTCAGGGCTCCGCTGGGGATAAACACCCCGATACTCTTCATGCTGATTCATTCCCTTCCAAAAACTAAAAAGGCTTAGGGTAAACAATTAACACATTCAACACATTCGCTGCAGTAAGCCCCGTTTCCTGCACAAAAAAATGGAGCGGGTGATGGGAATCGAACCCACACGACTGGCTTGGAAGGCCAGGGCTCTGCCATTGAGCTACACCCGCACGCATTTACCTTTTAGCAACACTTTTAAACACCGTTTTATTATAAACCTTTTCAGTCCAAGGCGCAAGCAGTGAAGCCAAAATTTTGGCTAAATGCCTATGTCCTGCCGTTTTGCAGGCCTTGTATTCTTATTTGTTATATTCAATTAATTGTGTTGACAAGATCATTCTTTGACATTATAATGCTGTAAAGGCAAACTTACCCCAAAGGGAAGGGCGCAAAGCCTTGGGCCTAATGAGTGTTTTATATATTCAATGGCTGCCGGGCTGCCTTAGGTAAACAGAAGGTCAAACCTAAGAATGGAAGGTTTGGCTTTTTTTATTATATATTTGTACGGCATCCTGCCACAAGGCCGGCAAATATTGTTTGCACATTGCCATTTTTACAAATTGACAGCTCATCTTTTTGGGGTGCATTAATTGCATGTTATGAAAAAGGTCCTCATCGTAAATCTTTTATGGTTGGCATTATTTTGGGCTAATCCCGCCCACGCCGTCGAGCTTAATGGCTTCAGCCTGGGGCCGTCTATTGTCGATATAACTGTCAAACCCGGTGAAAGCTGCGAGCAGGAATTCACTGTGCGGAACAATAGCGATACACCGGCGCGTCTAGATGCATTCTTTCAAGATTATCTTGTTGAAAATGATCAATGGCATGCCGTTGAAAATCCCGACACCCGCTGGTCTCCCATGTCCTGGGCCACTATCCTTTATGCACCCGAAGAACTGCAACCCGGCGAGCGCGGAAAAATTCAAGCCAGATTTGAAATACCCGGGAATGCGGAAATGGGCGAGCATCTCACTTATTTTCACGCAAAATTTATGCCAACAGGCAGCAGTTCTAACGATGCACAAAGCAGCGGCATTGTTTTTGCCTCGGAAATCCGTTCCCTCGTTTATGTGAAGGTTACCGATGCAAAAGGCAATCTGGATATTATTCAATCCTGGCGAATCAACAGCGCCGGGACCAGTTACTGGAACTTTGGAAAACCTGTTTTTACGGTTGGCGTGACCAATACGGGCAACGTGCATCTCGAAGTCCGGGGAAATGTGGCGATCAATGATGGAATTAGGAACCAAAGGACAGAACTGAGCATACCCCTGTTTAACGTTTTGCCGGGCAAAGAAAAGGAAATGCATTTATCCTGGGATGAGGCGCCCTTTATCGGTTCTTTCAATGGGACGATGCGTTTGACTTATGATGGCAGCGCCTTTGAAGAACGGCAGTTCTCCTTTATCATTGTGCCGCTCATGACACTGGCAGGTATTGTGCTATCTTTTGCAGGAATTATTCTTGCCGCCGCCCTGTATATCCGCAAGCTGAAAATGCGGCTGGCTGCAGCAGAAAGGCGGCAGGATAATTATCCCGGGGTCTAGGGGCTGTAAATCTCCGATCCTTATCATGGCATCCTGGCAACCGGGCAAATATTGAAAGGAGGTGCAAGTGATTTGAAGAAAACTATCGCTATTCTTTTGGTCCTGGGAGTACTGCTGGCCGGGGTAGGCATGCTGCAAGCAGCTTCTTTAATGATTAATGCAAATGTGCAATCAGAGCTAACCCTTGTGCTCAGCGAATCAGCGCTGGATTTTGATCCCGTACAGCCGGGTGTTCCGACAGAAGCCCAGCAGGTAACAGCAACCACTTCCGGCAATGACGCATCATATAACTTGTTGCTGTCAAATACGACCTTTGCCCGTACCGGTGGGGGAACAGCTCTCCCTGCCAATGTATTACAGTACAGGTTAGCCGGAGCCGGTACTTATGCAAGTGGATCATCAAGCGCAACAGCCATGTTGGGTACCCCTAGCACAGCAACATCCTCCGGCGATGAAAAAGATTTTGATTTCCGGCTGAATGTTGCTTCAGGGGCCAGTGACGGCAACTACCAAGCAACCGTGACCATTTCCGCAACACCACTGTAAAAAACATTGCCAAAAACAAATCCATGTTTTAAGGCAGCCACCTAAAACGGACATTGTTTAAGGCAATGTTCAAAGTAATTTTAGCATGACAACAGATAGAAAATCAAGGATTAGGGCTACATAATAATTCCGGGGCTGGAATGCCCCGGAATAACGGCCCGAATTGTGCTGACTTTGTTCGAAGGAACTAATCAAAAAGCTTGTTACTTTACTGGGAGGCCTGCGTTCTGCGGTATTAACTGTATCTGCGGGTATGCGGCCTCCCCTCTGCTTTTAAAAATGGCACATCTATTATTTGGGCGACTGTTCCAGGAAAAGTTGGCAGATACTGAAAGGAGGCAAAACTGGTTTGAAAAAGTTTCTAGCATTTCTTTTAGTATTCGGGATACTTCTGGCGGGAACAGAAAGATTGCAGGCTGCCACTGTAGGTGTTTTGGCTACAGTTCAATCTTCATTGAGCCTCTCGCTCGACGAGACAGAGCTGGATTTCGGCCTTGTACAGCCGGGCGCTCCCTCGATCACCAAACAGTTGGCGGCAATCATCACCGGTAGCGGAGAGCGCTACAATTTGCTGCTTTCAAACACTCCTTTTGCCCATTCGAGCAGCACCACCACGCTGCCGGCCAGTACATTGCTCTATAAATTATCCGAAAGCGGTGCCTTTGTTAAGGGTTCGGAAACTCCTGCACCTTTGTTCGAGATCCCGCGCATTGCCTCACCCGAAGGTGACAAGCATATCATTGATTTTCAACTACATTTTTTCAGTGGGACAGCCAGCGGCCAATATAAAGCCATAATCACCATTGTTGCCGCACCACAATAAAAAATGGCGAAACGTGGGATTAGCTGCCCCACGTCCCTGTAAAATTTTATTATTCAATGGTCGGGGCGACAGGATTTGAACCTGCGGCCTCTTGGTCCCAAACCAAGCGCGCTGCCAAACTGCGCCACGCCCCGCTCCTAATG
>CAZAQM010000177.1:0-4365 GCA_964487385.1 uncultured Dethiobacter sp. | reverse complement strand
CAAGGCCACCCCATCGGTGACCACCTGGCCGATCGCCAGCGAGATTACCTATGGCCAGACGTTAGCAAACTCGATTCTTGATGGTGAATCTGCGGAGACCTCCGTTTTCGGCACCTTTGCATTTATTGATACGGCCACAGTTCCTCCCGTAGGTATCACCGAGCAAACCGTTAACTTTATACCTAATGATACGATAAATTATTGTATCGTCCCAGGGAGTGTAAATGTGACGGTTCACAAAGCCGATGGCCCTGCTGCGCCCACAGGGCTTGGCAAGACGGATGAGACCTTTGCGGGCCTTAACGACGGGACCCTTACCGGCACGTCTCCCGGCCAGGAATACCAGATAAACGGCGGCGGTGCATGGTTCTCCATAGCCGGCACAACCGTAACAGGACTGGCACCGGACAGCTATGTTGTGCGCGTCGCTGCAACTGCCACGCATTTCGAAGGAGCAGTGTCGGCACCTCTGGTTATCGCACCAGGTATCCCCGTACCGGAGGCTGTGGGCACAAGTCCGGTAGTTGCCGATGTAACCCAAACAAGTGCTGCTGTTTCAGTAAAGTATGACAAGGCCGGCACAGCCTGCTATATCGTAGTGCCAGCTGAATCCATAGCGCCCACGGCGGCCCAGGTCAAAGCAGCCGGGGCATACGGAGAGCCGCAAGTAACCATAGTCAGCTCCGGCAGCAGTGCACTGGACGAAGAATTCAAACATACATTTACTATTACCGGTCTTGCACCGGGGACCGCCTACAAAGTCTATACAGTGGCGGAAAACCTCGCGGGACTCAGTGCGGTAACAGATAATGGGATCTATACTGTAATGCCTGAAATGGGCGGCAACGTAATTATCACCGGCACTCTCCAATACGGCGGGGTGCTTACTGCCGACATATCGGGCCTGACCTATACCCCTGCAACCACATCCGACCAGCCCACATTCAGGTGGGAAAGGGGCAGCTCCCAGTATTCGATTATCGATGGGGCAACACACCAAACTTATGTTTTAACGGCAGATGATATCGGCCACACAATCTGTGTAACCGTCACTGCTGACGGCATCAATGCCACCGGCAGCGTCACCAGCGCACCCACGGCAACAGTGACCAAAGCCTTAAATACAGCTCCGGCTATTATGCCGGGAGAAGACACATCCACACCGCCGACGGCCGATACAATTACCCTAACCGACCTGGGAACAGAATATGAATATGCCATCTCCTATGTGTTCTACGATGTGGGCGGTGCACCGGTAGAAAGTTTTGAATGGCAGGCTTCGAGGATATTTACAGGCCTTAATGCCGACACTGCCTACAAGTTCAAGTCAAGAACAGCGGAAACGGCGACACATCTGGCATCAGACCCCAGTGCTAATTCCGCAGCAATCAGCACAACCCCGGCCCCTCTGGCGATGTTTTCTTACAAAACCTCTTACGGTGCAGGCGTTCCGATGCGACGCTACAGCACTTTTGAGGTGCCAGTAATATACTTTACGCTGGACGGGGAAATCCCGGCGAATACGCCTATTACCTTCTCCTTCAGCCAGCTATCATTTAATAAAACAAATGGCCCATCAGGAAAAATATGGATGGATATAGGCGGCGAATATCTGGAAGTAGCATATAACATTACTTCAGAGGGAACTCTTAATGACGAGAAAGACGCCATCGTTACAATCACGATACCCGTAAACGTTGCTGCAGGCAATTATGAGATAGACGGAGGCTACAGCCTGGCTTGCACGACGGCGGATGTGGCCCAGGGAAGCCTTGCAATTGAAATTAATGGAGCCACACCGCTGGAAAGCCCTTACTATCTGAGCTCATTTTACAGCGCCCGGTTTTATACACCAAACGGGTTTGTGGAATACGAAGGCCCGGAAAGAAATTCGAATATTGCACAGGATGGAGCAATCAGCTTCGAACTGGGAACAGATATAATAGCAGGGGTAACAACAGATAGAACCATCACCATTTCCATCCCCTATGTGGAAATCGACCAGACAATAGGAAGCTGGATGGTAACAACTAATGGGGAAGGCGAAACGGTTGATGGGCTTTTCATAACAGGAATCAGCGGAGGAAATATTGAGGATCAAGAAAGAGCTATCATGACCCTCACCCTGGATGAAGGCCATACCTTGCCGAAATATGTTGAGTCCCAGGGATATCAGTTTTACCGGGAATACATTATATCCGGCACCGACGTCATCCTAAAAACGGCTGATGTCGATGGGGGGGACGTCTGCATTCAACTGGATGGCGAACAGGCCCATCCTGAGTCTTTCCGGATGGAAAAGGAGGTAACGTTGACGGGCACTTTTACTGTCGAACCAGCAACAGCCCTGTCCGGCAGCACCCAAGACATAACCCTGACCTACACACCGGAAGAACATGTAACTGCCCTGGAAATCTATTACCCTGATGAAATACTGATTTCAAGCACAGATGAAATTAGCATAGGTGAAGGAGATAATAAAACAATTGCAGATGAGGAACAAGCCTCCGTAGAACATGAAGGAACGACGTATAGCTTTTTACGTATACAGCTTGCCGATCCGCTTGGAACAATAAAACCCATCATCATCACACTGAAAGACAAAACCATGCCAGGGGAGCCCGGGGAATATGATTTTTGGGCTACTGTTTGGGCAGGAGAAAAGAACCCAAATGGGGTGACAGCGGCAATCACGATAACAAAAGCCTTAAATACAGCTATGGCTATTATGCCGGCAGAAGACACATCCGCACCGCCAACCGCCGACACAATTACCCTAACCGACCTGGGAACAGAATATGAATATGCCATCTCAGATGTGGACGGTGTGCCGATAGTAAGTCCTTCATGGCAAACATCGCGGATATTTGCCGGCCTTACTCCCGAAACCGCTTATAAATTTATTTCTAGAATAGCGGAAACAGATACGCACCTTGCATCAGAACCCAGTGATGAATCTGTAGCTATCAGCACAACTCCGGCCCCCCCGGCGATAACTGCTGCAAGCCTGTTTTTTTATAAAACATATTACGGTGCAGGCGTTCCGATGATCCGCAACAGCACCTCTCAGATGCCGGGAATATACTTTACGCTGGACAGGAATATCCCGGAGGGCCCGGAAAGAGCTATTACCCTCTCCTTCAGTCAGCTAAAATTCTATGAACCAACAGGCACAGAAGGGATAATATATATGGATATAGACAACGAGTATCAGCCGGTAGCATATTGCATTACTTCAAAGGGAACTCTTGATGACGAGAAAGACGCCGTCGTTACAATCACGATACCCGAGGGGGTATACATTACTGCAGGCGACTATGAAATAGACGGAGGCTACAACCTGGCTTGCACGACGGCGGATGTGGCCCAGGGAAGCTTTGCAATTGAAATTGATGGAGCCACGCCGCTGGAAAGCCCTTACTACCTGAGCTCATTTTGCAGCGCCCGGCTTTATACTACAGGGCTGGAATTCGATCCGCTGAGAAGAAATTGGGATACACCACAGTATGGGATAGTTAGTTTTGAGCCGGGGATAGAGATAACAGCTACAACCATTACAATTTCCATCCCCTACGTGAAAATCAACTTGGAGAAAGAAAAATGGGAGATAACCGATGCCGAGGGGCAACCTATTTCCTGGCTGAGCATAACAAACATAGAAAGTGGAGATACCGGGCCGGAAACAAATGCCGTAATTACCCTCTCCCTGGCAGCAGGAAGCACCCTAATAGAAGGTATGGAATACCTAATATTCGGTACCGATGTCATTTTGGAAACGGCCGATGCTGAGGGAGGGGACTTTTACGTTCAACTGGAAGACGAACATCCTCATCCCGCGTCATTTTGGATGGAGGAAAAAACATTGCCGGGCATTTTTATTGTCGAACCAGCAACAGCCCTGCCCGGCAACACCCAAGACATAACCCTGACCTACACACCGGGAGAGCCGATCAATTATCTGGAGGTCTGTTTCCCGATTGAAATAGGTGTTACAGACGAAGACTGGATAATAATAGGCAGCGGAAACAAAACAACAATTGGAAATGAAAGCCGGGCAGAAAGGTATGGAGACAGTTATCTTGGGATCAGCTTTACCAGTACCAGTCCGTTGGAAACGGAAGAATCTGTTGTCATTACTTTGCAGGATAAAACCATGCCTGTTGCCGGTGACTATGAATTTGGGATTTGGGCTTACGCCAATGATGACACCGGGGAGGGAAAATCCCCAAGTACAGAGAGAGCGTTAATCACGGTAACTGCTGAGCAGGGAGACCCTGCGCCGACCCCGGAGGCCTCGCTCGATCTGACAACAATACCGCAGCTCACGGGGGTTGACAAGACCATGGAATATTCGCTGGACAGCGG
>CAZAQM010000176.1:2956-4384 GCA_964487385.1 uncultured Dethiobacter sp. | reverse complement strand
TCTTCAAAGATATCTGCGTTTGGTCACTGGGCCTCATGCTCACGCTGTTTTTGGGCTTTACGGCAATTCAGGGCGTTGTCGGCAGCATGGGTGATGCCCTGACGCTGCGCACGGCCAGGTTTATGACGGGGACTTTTGTTCCGGTGGTGGGAAAGATGCTGGCCGATTCCCTGGAGACGGTGCTGGGATATTCCCTGCTCCTCAAAAACAGTGCTACTGTTGCCGGGCTGATCCTCCTGTTAATGATGATCGCCTTCCCCCTTTTAAAGCTGCTGGCGCTGGTGGTCATCTACAAGCTCTCAGGAGCACTGGTACAACCCCTGGGGGAAACGATGCTCGGGGAAGCACTGCAAACCATGAGCAATTGCCTGACACTGGTTTTTTCAGCGGTGGCCACCGTGGCTCTGGCCTTTTTTATCGGGACGGCCATCGTCGTGGGCGCCAGCAATGCCACGGTTATGCTGCGTTAGGGGGTTTCTTAAGATGATTAATGCAACCGGCAACCTGGTCCGTTATATCGTTATTCTCCTCTTTCTGGCAGTTATTCTGGAAATGATCCTCCCCCAGGGAACATTCCGGCGTTACCTGCGGGTTCTTGTGGGCATCCTGCTCATCTTTACCATCCTTTCTCCGCTGCAGAAGATCATGCACATGGCCCCCCTTTGGGATGGGGACTTTCTTTCACCGCAAACAGGGATAAACGACAGCAGCCTGGAGCAGGTTCTGGCCAAAGGAGAAAGAATGCAGGAAGAAAACCTGCACCTGGCTCTGCAGGATTATCGCCACAATATTTTTATGCTGCTGGAAAAGGAGCTCGATGATAAATTTGCCAAAAAGCTGCTCCAGCTGGATTTTGTTTTGGATGAAGAATCCTCCAGCAAAAATTTCGGCGCCGTACAGGAGCTTTCCCTCATCGTTGGGGATCAGGAGGCGGCAACGCAAAAAAAAAGGGAGGCATCGAAAGTGCAAAAAGTGAGCATCAGAATCCGGCCCGGGGATGGGGAAGAGGGGCCCCCCTTGGGACTCCCCGGGCCTGGGGATGCGGAGATGCAGGCTAAGGAAAGCATTATCGCCAGGCATCTGGCTGCTTTTCTGCAGCTCCCTTTGGAAAATGTCAGGGTAAAAATTGCTCCATAATAGTTTTGGGGCAAATTACGACTGGGGGTAAAAAGATGCCGGATAAAAAGGATCCCACAAAATTTTTTTCCATCGATTCTCTGGTGAAAATTTTGGGTAGCTGGCAGGGGAAGAAAAAGGGTACTCTTTTTCTGGTTTTGCTGCTTCTGGGCATACTTTTCTGGTTTTCCAGTTCGATTTTTCAGCCATTGCCAAACCGTTCCGCAGCAAAATACAGCGAGACAGAAAACCTGCCGGGCGCCTCCTCCATCAAGGCCCAGGATGAGTATGAAGCGGAACTGGCGGAAAAAC
>CAZAQM010000176.1:0-2946 GCA_964487385.1 uncultured Dethiobacter sp. | reverse complement strand
GCAGATCGGAGGAATCGGCGAGGTCCGTGTATTAATTACTTTCGAAACAGGCAAGGAGGCCGTTTTTGCCGGGGTTGCCGAGGAAAGCACCAGGGAAACGGCGGAAAGGGATACCGAGGGGGGGTCCAGGGATATACTGGAAAAGAATCGGAAAGAGGAATTTGTCCTGCTCCAGGAGGGAGGTGGCGGGGAAAAAGCATTGCTGCTCGTGGAAAAAAAGCCCCGGGTAGCGGGTATTATGGTCGTGGCCAAGGGGGCGGAAAATGCCAGGCTGCGTTTGGAGGTGCTGCGGGCCATTCAAAGTCTTATGGGGCTGCCGGCCCACCGGATCGCCGTTCTGCCATGGGGTGATTCGCAAGGGAACTAATACCGAAGTAAAGGGGGTAGCCTTAGCTAAATGGGCGGAAAAAAAATCTGGATTTTGGGTATTATTTTAATAGGCCTGTGCACATATTTTTTAATAACCGGCCTGAACAAAGAAATGAGCCGCATCGAGATCGTGCCGGATGAAGAGCTTTTGCGGCCGATGCTGGCCAAAGAACTGGGCGATGATCCCGCCGGATGGAAATTTGATGATCCCCAGGCCTTTTTTGTTGAATACCGGATGGAACGGGAAAGGGTGAGGGGGCAGGAGATGGAGATGCTTAATGATATGATCAATAGCCAGCAGATCGGAGAAAGCCGGAAACGTCAAGCCGAAGAGCAGATCCTGAGCCTGATCGATCTCATGGAAAAAGAGCTGGTTGTGGAAAACATGATCAAAGCCCAGGGCTACTCCGATGCCTTGCTCTTTTGCGGTAACGATATTGCCACCGTCATGCTCTATGCTGAAAGCCTCACAGAAAGCGATTTCCTGCGAATTTCCGATACGGTTGCAGCGGTAACCGGCATGCCCAGGGAGGAGGTCCAGGTCATACAGCACAAACAGGAGGGGATTCCGGTGCAATAAGTGAAATTAAAAACAACTGTTTGTAGTGCAAAATAATTTATGTTATAATAAAGTTGGTTGCCTTATTTTTCCGGATCTTCAGTTTAGCAATACCTGTTCATGTTACCAAATCCTTAGGGGAGGGCTGTAAAATGGGAGAAGAGCGTACACTTCCTTCAGAATTGGGTTCTATTCGTATTGCCGATGAGGTGGTATCGATCATTGCCGGCCTGGCAGCCACGGAAATAGATGGCGTTGCCGGTATGAGCGGCGGGATTGCGGGCGGAATTGCGGAAGCCCTGGGGAAAAAGAACTTTTCCAAAGGGGTAAAGGTGGATGTAGGCGAAGAGGAGGCGGCAGTTGATCTGTTTTTAATCGTCCGCTTTGGAGCTCGCATCCCCGATGTGGCCTGGGCTGTCCAGGAAAATGTTAAAAAGTCAATCGAAGAGATGACCGGGCTGAAAGTAATGCGGGTGAATGTTCATGTGCAGGGCGTGAATTTCCCCCAACAGCCCAAAACGGAAGACGATGCCCTGAAGTGATGTCACGGGAGAAATTAACCTCCCGTCTTTTGGCGGGGGGTTGGTTTCTCTTCCGCGAAAGGAGACCCGACCGTATGAGGTTGGCAAAAAAGGTATTATTTATTATTTTAGGTATCATCATTCTACTCGGCGGGCTGGGGCTCATTTTTTTGACTCTGGGAATCCTTCCCCGCATAGGGATAGATAATTTTGGGTTCCATTGGCTGGAAGGGAGCTTTAACTATACAGCCCTGGGATTTTTAATCCTCATTGCCGGGGTCCTGCTGATCGCCTTTTCTTCGCCGGGCACAAAAAAGAGGGAAACCGGAAGCATCATCAGCTTCAATGAAATTGGCGAGGTCCGACTTTCTTTTCGGGCTGTGGAAAAAATAGTTTTGACCGCCACGCGCAAAGTCAAGGGCATCAGGGAGGTAAATGCGCATATTGATCTGAAAGAGCAGGGCCTGATCATTTATCTGCGCATCAAGCCCATTCCCGATCTGCCCATTCCGGCCCTGGTTCGCCAGCTTCAGGAAACGGTCAGGGATTATGTTCAGGAAATAAGCGGGAGCAGCGTTGCCGAGGTAAAAGTCCTGGTGGAAAACATTTCCCAGGAAAGGGTTAAAAATAATCCCCATTAAGGTGGGAATGGAGTTGCACGATAGTTTTATCATCTTTATCCTGGAAAACTGGGGGAAGTTCCTGGGCGGCCTGCTGGGTTTGTTTGTTGCCTTTCTTTTTGTTTTGTTTGGTTTTTGGAAAGGTCTTTTTATTATTTTTTGCCTTTTAGCCGGCGTTTATATAGGAAGCAAAGTGGAAAAAAGCGATGATCTGCAAAACTTTTTTTATCGGCTTTGGCATCGGCGGAACAGATTTTAGCTGCCACCTGCTCTGAAGGGTGGTTTTACTTTTTAAAATGAAAGGAAGTTAAAAAGCTTGAAGAGAAAGCAGATCAGGGAAGAGGCCTTTAAAACCCTTTTTATGATCGATATTGGCAAAAACAGTCCGGAAAAGGCCCTTTACTATACGCTGGACAGCATCGTTTTTTCTGCCGGGGAACGGCTCTTCCTCAAAGAGCTGGTGCTGGGCACCCTGGAAAAGTTATCCGAACTCGATAGCCTTTTATCACGTTATCTGATCAATTGGGAACTGGAGCGGGTTTCTGCCCCGGTGCGCACCATCCTTCGCCTGGGCCTCTACGAACTGCTGTTTTTGGAAAATATTCCTGCAGCGGTAACGCTCAATGAGGCCATCGAACTGGCCAAACGTTACCAGGATGAGGAAGCGGCGCGTTTCGTCAATGGAGTCCTCGATAAAATCCGCCTGGAGGTTCAAGCCCCCAAATAGCTTTACAAGAAAATCCCTTTCAGAAATTTTTTTCAACTCAATTTTTTAGCAGGATTACGGGCCGCTAAAAGAGAACAGTATAGAAAATTGCGTGATAATTTAATTGAGCGGTAAGGGGGGTTTTTAATTGCCTGCCAAACTGATAAGGGG
>CAZAQM010000175.1:1702-4384 GCA_964487385.1 uncultured Dethiobacter sp. | reverse complement strand
TAAAGGCTCTTTGGCGCAAACTTCTATTGATGAAGCTGATTATTTTATTTTTTCCTTTCCGGCATGATCAAGCGCCTGGCCGTAATATCCACCTGGACGATCTGCAGACCCGTGAGGTATTCCAGACCGGTTTTGATCTCCTGCTGCAGCTCCTCCAGTATCCTGGGGAAAAACCCGGCCCCATATTGTATATCCACCTGCAAATGTATGTTCATCCCGTTGCCGGTGGAGCTAAACTTTATAGCCCTGGTTTTGGCAATCCCTTTTTTTTGTTCAGCGATAAAGGCAATGATCTGCTCGATAGCATTTTCGTGGAGATAATAATTTCCCAGGCTGCTATAGATCGGACGGACGATGGAATGTTCCAAACTGCGCATTGCCGGGCCCGGGGCCCGGCCTTTGAATAAGGCTCTGATGGAATCCAGAAAGAAACCCGGAAAATCTTTTTCTATGGCGAAGGTTGGGATGGGGATGGCATGGCGGTTTTCCCTTACCCTGATCTCCCTGGCCCTGGCAATCTCCTTTTCTGAAACCAGATCGCTTATATTGAATATTTTCACCGGATAGGGAATCTCCAGGCGCGTCGTGATCTTTTTGATCATGCGTTCCGATATGCCCAGGATGAGGATGCTTTCCGGTTCCTCCTCCCGGATCTTTTCCCTGACCTGGGCGGCATGCTCGCCGTCCAAAAATATGGCCCTTTTTGTGGCAGCCATTTTTGTATTCTCGCGTTTTGCCGATCGGCCGGCCAGGATCTGGTTGCCTTTGATCAGCAAACCATCATCGATAATATGTTCAATTCCCTCCTGGTAGGCGATCATCACCGAGTGGTGGCTTTTGCCTGTCCCACTGGGGCCGATCAAGGCATATACTTCCATAAAGATCTCCTTAAAATTTTTTCCAGTATAGCATGAATCAGGGGAAAAGTCGATAAGGGCATAGGGGTGCTTCGGTGGTGCCGGGTTCATTTCAGCGGGGGAAGGAGTTGCTGCTAGTTGCTGCAGAAAATGGTTGAAAAAGGACCCCCGTCCTGATATACTGTAATCGCTTGCGGAATTATCGTGGTATATCGGTCCAAATAAAGAAAAATCTTTGGGTAGGAGGTATCATGTAACGGTGGATGATAAGTTACAATTCTTAGGGCAGAGGCGGGAGATTATTCTCCAGGGCGGCGGGGAAAAGCGCATCGAAGACCAGCATAAGAAAGGAAAGCAAACAGCCCGGGAAAGGCTGGAGCAGTTTCTGGACCCGGGTAGTTTTGTTGAGGTCGGGACTTTTGTCCAGGACGGCCTTGAGGACGCCAGCACGCTGGATATCCCCCTTCCCGGTGAGGGTGTCGTCACCGGTTACGGGATGGTGGATGGGCGCCTAATCTATGTCTTTGCCCAGGATTTTACCGTTTCAGGAGGCTCCCTGGGCGAATACCATGCTATGAAAATATGCCGGGTCATGGATCTGGCGGCGCAAAATGGGGCACCCTGCGTTGGCATTAACGATTCGGGGGGGGCCCGCATCCAGGAAGGCGTCAGTTCCCTGGATGGCTACGGCAATATTTTCTTTCGCAACACGGTCAATTCCGGTGTTATTCCCCAGATTTCCGTGATCATGGGCCCCAGCGCCGGCGGGGCGGTTTATTCCCCGGCACTGATGGATTTTGTTTTTATGGTGGACAACACCAGTTACATGTTTATCACCGGGCCCCAGGTAATTAAGGCCGTGACAGGGGAGGACGTTTCCCCGGGCAAACTGGGCGGGGCGGCCACCCATAATGAAGTAAGCGGTGTGGCACATTTCCGTGCCGCCACCGAAGGTGAATGTTTTGTGCAGCTGAGGAAGCTGCTCAGCTATCTTCCCTCCAACAATTTCGATGATGCTCCCGCGGCGCCGGCGGCCGAGCCGGTCCTGGCGGAGGAAGATCTGGCCACATTGGTGCCCGATGATCCCAACAGGCCCTACGATGTGGTGGAAGTGATCAAGAGGATCGTGGACGGAAGCGATTTCTTCCAGGTCCATGAACATTATGCCAAAAACGCCGTTGTAGGCTTTGCCCGCATCAATGGCAAATCCGTGGGGATAATTGCCAACCAGGCCAAATTCCTGGCTGGCTGCCTGGATATTAACTGTTCGGACAAAATTGCCCGCTTCGTGCGGTTCTGCGATTGTTTCAATATACCACTGATCACCTTTGTGGACGTTCCCGGCTACCTTCCCGGTGTGCACCAGGAATACGGTGGCATCATCCGCCATGGGGCCAAGATCCTCTATGCTTATTCAGAGGCCACCGTACCCCAGATCAGCATTATCCTGCGCAAGGCATACGGGGGAGCCTATATTGCCATGAATTGCCGCTCTCTGGGAGCGGATTATGTTTTTGCCTGGCCCACGGCGGAGATCGCCGTGATGGGCCCCGAGGGGGCCATCAATATTATCAGCCGCCGGGAGATCGAAAGCGCTGAAAATCCTGCCGAGGCAAGAAAGCAAAAGGTGGAGGAATACCGCCAGCGTTTTGCCAACCCATATATCGCCGCAGCCAGGGGTTGGGTCGATGAAGTGATCGATCCCCGGGAGACCAGGGTGCATCTCATCAGGGCACTGGATACGCTGAAAGGAAAAGTGCAGGATCGCCCCCGTAAAAAACACGGGAATCTGCCCCTTTGATTTTTGTTGACTTATCAAATTGCC
>CAZAQM010000175.1:0-1692 GCA_964487385.1 uncultured Dethiobacter sp. | reverse complement strand
AATTGCCTATGCTAAAATGGTAAAAAATATGCCCTGCCGTTGAAGGGGAGAGTAGAAGCGGGGGCGGTGGGAGAGAGCCGGGGGCGGTGGAAGCCCGGCACCCGAACTGCTTTGAAGCGCACCCCGGAGGCGTGAGTTGAACTGGCAAAGATATGCTACTGCTCTGTTTTTTCTGCAAAAAGGAAGGATGGGGCAGGCTTCTTTCTACGTGTAGGCTCTCCGCCTGACCTGCGTTATCAGGTTCCTGATTTTGTTGAGGAGGGCCTCTGCCGGGGCCAAAAAAGGTGGTACCGCGAGAAAAGCCTCTCGTCCTTTTAAGGAAGAGGGGCTCTCTTGATTTTATGGGGGGATTAGATGCGTATAGGAATTATTGGCGTTACGGGTTATACAGGAAATGAACTTCTGCGGCTGCTTTTGCCGCATGCCGGTGTGCAGATCACCTATGTCACATCCCATTCTTTTGCCGGGGAGCTTCTGGAAAATATTCATCCCCACCTGCGGGGGGCAACGGGCCTGAGGTGCAGTACCTTTGCCCTTGATGAAGCGCTGGAAAAGACCGACCTGATTTTTTCCGCCCTTCCCCATGGCCAGTCCATGGAGGTGGTGCCCCAGTTGTACGGGGCGGGTGTCAAAGTTGTCGATCTTAGTGCTGACTTTCGCCTGACGGAGGAGGAGCTCTACGGGCAATGGTATGGCCGGGAGCACCTTGCCCCGCATCTGTTGGGGAGAGCTGTCTATGGCCTTCCGGAACTTTACCGCGAAGAAATAAAGAGCTCCATACTGGTGGCCAATCCCGGATGTTACCCTACCTCGGTGATCCTTGGCCTGGCGCCCCTGGCGGCTCGCAAGCTCCTGGGATCCGGCCGGCTGGTGGCAGATTCCAAGTCCGGCACCTCCGGGGCGGGAAAAGTACCCTCTCCGGGGCTGCATTTTACCGAATGCACGGAAAATTTTCGCGCCTACAAAGCTGCCGATCACCAGCATACACCTGAAATGGAACAGGAGCTCTCCAGGCTGCAGGGGCAGCAGCTCAGCTTTACTTTTGTGCCCCATTTGGTTCCCATGATCAGGGGCATACTCAGTACCATCTATGTTAAGCTGGAGGCTGATTTAGCGGAAGAGGAGCTCTGGGCTATCTACAGGGATTTTTATGCGGGGGAAAAGTTTGTGCGGGTGCTGCCCCCCTCCATGTACCCCGAAACCAGAAATGTCTACGGCAGCAATTATTGCGATCTGGCTCTTAAATGGGATAAAAGAACCGGCTGGCTGATCATCATTTCGGCTTTGGATAACCTTGTTAAAGGGGCGGCCGGGCAGGCCATCCAGAATATGAATCTGATGCTTGGGTTGCCCGAGGAACAGGGACTGGAAATCGTTCCCCAGAGGCCCTAGACGAGGCAAGGAGGCGGCAAAAAAATGGCGGAAATTAAAATAAAAAAAATCGAAGGTGGCATTACCTCTGTTTCCGGCTTGCAGGCTGCGGGGGTAAGCTGCGGCATTAAAAAAAATGGCGGCAGTGATCTGGCACTCGTTTCTCTTTCCCATCCAGCCGCTTGTGCCGGTGTTTTTACCACTAACAAATTTAAAGCGGCCCCCCTGCTGATTGCGGAAAAACACCTGGAAGGCCCGGTCAGGGCACTGGTTGTCAACAGCGGAAATGCCAATGCCTGCACCGGCGGGCAGGGCCTTTCG
>CAZAQM010000174.1:0-4387 GCA_964487385.1 uncultured Dethiobacter sp. | reverse complement strand
TCACCTCCTGCAGGGCAAAAAAGAGGCGGTTGCAATAATAGTGCAGGGCAAAGCCCAGCAGTCCGGGTGTATAATACAATAGGGCAGAAGCCGTCATCCCCGTAGCTGCGGCATCAAAGGCCCCCCTCTGGAAAAAAACCTCCACCAGGGGGGTGCGCAGTATGATCAGCCCGGCCGTCACAGGCAGCAGTAAAAAGAGCAGCAAAGAGGTGCCGCTTTTTACCTGGCGGATAAAAGAGGTCATATCCTTTTCGGCCAGCATCTCCACCAGGGCCGGGTAAAGAACGATGATGATCCCCGTGCCCAGGATAGCCTGGGGCAAGACGTAGATGCGCTCGGCATAGTTCAGGGCTGCAATGCTGCCGGCCGGTAAAAACGAGGCAAAAAGGCGGTCCAAAAGGTGCTTCAGTTCCAGCACGGCGCTGGAAAGCAGGATGGCCGGCAACAGGGCATAGATCCTTTGCAGGCCGGGATGCCGGAAGGACAGCCCCGCCCGAAAAGAAAAGGGCACCCGGAATACAGCCGGAATTTGAATAATGAGCTGTGAGGCCACCGCCAGCAAGCTGCCGGCCGCCAGCCCGCCGATCCCAAAGCGCGTTCCCAGAAACAGGGCGCTGGCGATGACAATGAGGTTGTGGGGAACGTTGACCAGGGCGGGAATTAAAAAACGCTGGTGGCTGTTTAGAAAACCTGCCGCCAGCCCGGCCAGGCCCATAAAAAGCACCCCCGGCACCAGGATACGGGTCAGCCTGACCGTGAGGGCAAAAACCTCCCCCTTAAATCCGGGCGCCAGGATAAAGACCAGCTGGGGAGCGAATAAAACCCCAAAGAAAACGAGCAACAGCAAGACAATAAAAACGCAGAATATTACAGTGGTAACGAAACTGGAAGCATTTTCGCCCTTCCTGAAGGAAGCGAAAACGGTAATAAAGGTATTTCTCAGCGCATCGCTGAAGGCATAAAAAAGGATCGTCGGCAGCAGGATGGCCACCAGGTAGGCATCGGTTTCCATGGAGGTGCCAAAACGGTAGGCGATGGCCATCTCGCGCAAAAAACCCAGCAACCGGCTGAGCAGTGTGGCCAGCATGACCAGCGTCATGGATCTGAATAAAAAGTTATTGTCCCGGTTTTCTTCTGCCAAACATTTTCCTCCAACTTCCCAGCCGCTGCTAACTTAAGGCAAGATCCCCCACTGCGCTCAGGATGACTGGAATGATAATTTCCGTAGCGATGACATTTTCATGGCCATGGCGCTTTCATTGTGTTGATGGCAGCCAAAATGGCAATGAAGGTTTATGCTATAAAGTCAAGATAATTTAGCGCCCGGACCTGCCCCTGGCCCAGAGGTGTTTAACGGCCACCCAGGCAAGGAGCAGCAGCAGGCCGACCAGCCCCCCCAGCCAGAATCCGTGCAGGCTGCGCCAGAGGGAGAGCGCCACCGGCGCCTGAACATGGGCAAAAGTATTGAGCACAGAAATGGGAGCCAGCACCCCGGCAGCGATCAAAAGAAAAGCTGCAAGGAGTGATTTGCTTTCGCCTTCCTTTTCCCGGAGGCAAAGTCCCAGCAAAGCCAGGGGATAACCCAGCAAAAATTCCTTTAAACGGGGCCGCACCCCCAGCAGTTGTTCCAAAACATCCCGTTCCCAGCCTTCCACCGGGCTGACGGCCATGACATGGCCGGTGCGCATCAGGTAAAAATAAGCCAGCAACAGCAAAACGCCGAGCAGGAGCAGATCTCTGAGCACCAGAGGGCGCAGGAGCAAACGACGGGCCAGCGCGGCACAGGGTTTGCCCAGCTCACCCGCCTGAAGCAGACAAAAGCCTCCGCCACGTTCTGGCGAATCATCAAAAGAAGCAGGGCGCAGCCGTGTACCGTAGCAGGCCAGGGCGATGAAAACGGAGAGCGCCAGGGGAACGGCATACATGACCTTGACGCCCCGGAAAAACTCCAGGCCGCTGAAAAAAGGCGGGAGGCTCAGGAAACCGTGCAGCAGCAGGCCCCCGGCCAGGGAAAGAAGGAACGTGCCTCCCATCTTTAATACGGCCCTGCCCAAAAAGGACAATCGGCCGCCCTCCCCGCTTGCTCCACCCCTGGCATCCTCCTGACCGCTGATCACCGGCCCGTCCCCCCGCCTTGGCTTTTGCCCTCGCCGGGCCCCCCGGGCAGGGCAATAAGGCAACAAAAGGAGGGAGAGCGCATAAAGGGGAAAAAGCAACGCTGTCCAAAGGGCCAGGATCTGCCCAGCCGCAACCGGGTTCCAGCGAAAAAGCACCGACAGTGCGACAGCCCCGCCGGCGAGCAGCATTAGGAGCGGCCGCGGCCCTAGCGGCAGAAAAATGCGCAGAAAGAGCAGGGTAAAAGCCACCAGGCCCATACCCATGAACAGATAAACCCCAGCAGGCTGAACCGGCACGGCAAATTGCTGCAACCTGCCGGTATCATATCCCTTACCCTCCATAAATTGCCGCAGTAAGGTAAATTGCCGGGAAAAGTCCTTCAAGAGCTTTTCCCCCCGCAACCGGGGTGCAAAATTACGTATCTGCAGCTCCACCAGCTGTGCCTTGCGTTCGCTGATTCCGTTCCAAACCTCCCGGTTAGAGGGAAACCCGTTTTTCCCGGGGATCATGACCACCGGGCTATTTTCCAGATGAACAGCCAGTTCCGGCATCCCCTGGGGATACTGATGATATTCATAGAGAGCCACAGGCAGTCCCCTTTTTTTCAGGGCGTCTGCCGTCTCCGCAGTAAAACGGGGAAACCCGGGGATCTTGCCCCCCTCAAAAACAACGGTTGAAAGCGGGGCCCCGTCATAGGTAGCCAGCGCCTGTTCGGCCGCCGTGGATCTATCGATCTTTCTGGCGGCCAGGTAGGGATTGATCAGCAGGCCCGCCCCGGAAACCTTATCCAACTGTCCGGGATTGGCCCCCAAAGCCAAATAAGGCAGGTTATCATAATTGGCCCCCCGGATGAGAAAGAGTTCCATCCCCTCGGTTGAAGCCCTCTGAAGACGGAAACGGGCGGGATCCTCCACCTCCCCCAGCTGTCCCAGGTGTTCCCAAACCTGTTCCGCCCAGGACCCGGCCGGCATAAAAACGGCATAATCCCCCAGGCGCAGGCCTTCCCTCTCGGCTTCGCCCAGGATAAAATCCCGGTAAGGGGCCAGATCGGTATTCAGGGCCAGCTCCCCGACCAACTCCAGGTTGCTGAGCACAAAGGAGGCAGGATCACGGCGCAGGTTCCAGAGGGTATATTCGAAAACTCCGATGGAAGTTACCCCCTGTTCCTTTAGAAAGGAAAGGGTTTCCTCCATGGCAAGCCCCGATCGGGCGGCAAAATGTTCCACATCGCTATAGCGCACCGACAGCTCCACGCTATGCGGCTGCGGCAGTGCCCCATGAAAAATAAAACCCGTCCAGGCCGCCAGGGCTATGGAAACAAGCACCAGAAGCCAAAGCACGGTTCCCATCAGTTTTTCCAGATCTATTATTTTCGTCCTTCCCGCTGTTTGCCTCTCCATGGCTTGCTTCTCACTCCCGGCTGCCAAGCAAAAATCCCCAAAACCTGTCTGCCAGTTTCAGAACCAGAATTAAGGCCAGCCCCAAAACGATCCCTAAAACCAGTCCGCCGGCGGTACGCCAGCAGGAAACGGCCAGGGGGGTGTGCAAATGATAGAAAGTGTTGATGATCGACACCTGGCTGATCATCCCCAGCAAAACGATTGCTACGCCGATCCGGCTGTGATAACCCCGGTACAGGGCGGCCAGCAGAAAGGGATATCCGAGGAGAAATTCTTTCGTGCGGGGCCGCACTGCCAGTAGTTGCCCCAGAAAAGAACGGGCTTGCAGCTCCAGCTCCATCACGAGGGAGGATTCGTTGCCCGAACGCAGGAGCAAAAGAGCTGCGGCCAGGAGGAACAGGAAAAAAAGAACAGCCGAACCAACGACCAGGGGGCGGTCCAACAGCTCCCGCAATTTGCGGGCCATGCCGCCGGGAAAGGTCTCCTCCCCAACGGTGAGCAGCAGCCAGGCCAGGGGCAAGGGCAGGAGCAGTGCCGGCCTAATCCCCTGAAACTGGTCCAGCTTGACCAGGAAGGTCATATCGGCCAGCAGGCCAACGTTGAGCAAAGCGCCTGCGAGAGAAATGGCAGTGATCCCCAGCAGCCCGAGAAGGGCCTTGGGAAGAGAGTCTTTGCCAAAGAACCTCCTGAAAACTGCCAGTCCCAGAAGCGGAAAAGTAATACCGGACGTTAACGCCATCCCTTTGCGCACCAGATCAATGCCGCCGAAACCTAAAAACCTTCCCTCCGCCGCCAAGAGCAACCCTGCCAGCAACATGCCGGCCGCAGCCAGCAGAAGGCCGGCCCCAGTTGCCCTTAAATTCAAAAAA
>CAZAQM010000173.1:0-4398 GCA_964487385.1 uncultured Dethiobacter sp. | reverse complement strand
GCCGGCGGTTATGTAGGGAACTTTGTGACCGGCGTAAAGTCTGCGAGAGGATTCGCCGAACTTAAACATGGCGCGGCTGTCATCGCCATTGGCGCCGAAGTATCCGTTCCGGCCGAATACCTATATGGAGAGGACGAGCGGGTGATGACCCACCTGGAGCTGGAGGAAGGGATCGCCCGCGGGGACGAAAAAATAACGGGCGCCCAAAGTCTGGTCATGATCCAATGCGTGGGCTGCCGTAACGAGGATCGGGACTACTGCAGCCGGGTCTGCTGCAGCGAATCGATTAAAAATGCCCTAAGGTTAAAGGAAATAAATCCGGAGAGGGATATCTACATCCTTTTCCGGGATATCAGGACCTATGGCTTCAAGGAGGATTACTACCGGGCAGCAGCGGATAAAAACATCAGATTCATCCGCTATGAACAGCAAGCCCCGCCTCAGGTGGAGAGAGGCGAAGCGGAGGAGGACGGCCGGCCTGTTCTGAAGGTTACCTTGCCGGATTATGTGTTGGAGAAAAAGCTGGAACTGGATGCCGACATTGTTGCCCTGGCTGCTGCCATCGTTCCTGCGGCGGCAACCGAGGAGATCGCCAAGCTGTTTAAAGTAACCCTTAGCCCGGATGGCTTTTTCAAAGAGGCCCACGTAAAACTGCGCCCTGTGGAATTTGCTACAGAAGGGGTCTACCTCTGCGGCCTGGCCCATTACCCCAAATTTATTTCCGAAACGATCAGCCAGTCCTATGGCGCTGCTGGCCGGGTTTTGACACTTCTGGCCAACGATATCGTCGTTGCTTCCGGTTCCGTCTGCCAGGTGGATGAAAAGAGATGTATGGGCTGCGGGGAATGCGTGGCAGTTTGCCAATATGGCGCCCTCAGCCTGCGCAAGACAAAGCAGGGCGGGAAGGCGGAAATTAACCCCGTGCTTTGCAAGGGGGACGGCCTATGCAACGCCATCTGTCCGACCGGCGCCATACAGCTCAGGCACTTTACCGATGAAGAGATCCTAAGCGAAGTCGATGCAGCAGCTCCCGGGGAAATCGGGCAGCAAATGGAAGCGTTGGTTTAAAGCAGGGGAAGTGCTAGTGTTCCCTTGCAGGGGTATTCAGAAATGAGGGAGGTCGAGATGGGTATGGGTTCAGGATTAAAATTTAAGCCAAATATCCTGGGTTTTGTCTGTCAGTGGTGAGCATACGGAGCTGCTGACCTGGCTGGAGTTTCCAGACTGCAATATACAACAGAAATAAGGCTTATCCGCGTCATGTGTTCCGGCAGGGTGGATATGGCCCATGTGCTGAGGGCTTTCTCCAAAGGAATAGACGGGGTGCTTATCGGCGGCTGCCGCCTGGGCGATTGCAATTATATCACCCATGGCAATTACTATGCCCAAAACATGGTGTTGCTGCTGCGCAAAATAATGGAGCATATCGGGCTAAACCCCGAAAGGTTAAATATAGAATTTATGTCCGGGAGCGAGGCCAACGTTTTTGTCGATGCTGTCAATAACTTTGTCCGGAAAGTCAAGGAGATAGGGCCCTTTGGCCAAAGCGAGGGAATAGAAGCTGGTGAGCTGAAAGCCCGGGTGGAGGAAGTTATCAAACTGGTTCCCTATATTAAAGTGGAAAAAAACAAGAAACTGAGAACGCCTCTGCTCAACCTGCAGGATCGGGAAAGCTATTTTACCGGGGAGGAAATAGATGAGCTGTTAAATGAAGTGGTATCATACTATATCGATCCGGAAAAGTGCCGGGCATGCATGACCTGTGCCCGGAGATGCCCCGCGGAGGCCATTATCAGCGCCAAAAACCAGATCCATATCGTCGATCAGGAAAAATGCATAAAATGCGGAACCTGTTTTGAGGTTTGTCCCCCCAGATTTGGCGCCGTGACGAAAATTAGCGGCGGCCCTGTTCCCCCTCCTCTTCCCGAGGAAGAGAGAACTATCGTCCGGGCTGGCAAGGGGTAAACACTACCGGCAAAACAGATTACTGTGTATATCGAGGGGGATGATGATACAGTAACTAATACCTGCAAGGACAGACAATTTTTCTTACAGGGGTTTCCCGGTAGCAGTGATGAGCTAAAAGAAGCTTCCAGCAATCTTTTCGAGCATATTAAAAAGTTTCAGCTGGAATAGGGGCAGGTCTTAAGGGCGAAAAAAAGCCGGGCATGTATTTGCCCGGCTTTTTATTTCGCTTATGGGTTTTAATCTTGCTTTTGGGTTTGGCAAATGTTAATATGTTACTAAGTAAACTAAATTATTATAATTAGTTTACAAGCATGGGTGACATCTTTTCACAGGAGGAAAGGCAGTGGGGAAAAAAGGCAAAATATTTCTTATTGCATTGGCGGCCCTTTTGGCGGCAGGGTTTTATTCTATTGATCGGGAATTTTTTCAGGCCGGGGAGGAAAAAATTAAGGCTTCCGGCACAATTGAGGCTGCCAGCGTGGATCTCTATGCCAAACTGGCCGGCTCCATTGGGAACCTGGCCATCAAGGCAGGTGATACGGTCAGGAAAGGCCAATTGGTTGCCGAATTAAACCGCAGCGATCTGGCGGCCCAACGGGAAAGGGATGAGCTCGGCGTCTTAAAGTCGGAGGCCGGCTTGGCTGATCTGTTATCCGGAGCCAGGGTTCAGGAGGTCAGGGAAGCCGAGGCAAATGCTGGTATTGCCCTGGCAAGCTTTGACAGAGCAACTGACGAAATGATCAGACTTCAATCCCTTTTGGAGGAGGGGGCCATAACCCGGATGGAATATGAAAAAGCCTGTACAGAAGTGGAAATTTGTGAAAATCAGTTGCAGGCCGCCCAGGCCCGGGTTGATCTTTTGCTGGACGGCAGCCGCCGGGAGGTGGTTAATGCTGCCAGGATGGAGGTGGATCGCAACAAGGCAATACTTAAGGCTACAGATGCCATGTTGGAGGATCTGAAGATTTATTCACCCCTGGATGGTGCGGTATTGTCAAAAAATTTTGAAACCGGTGAGTATGTCATGCCGGGGGCTTCGCTGGCCACAGTTGTTAATATGGAAGATCTTTGGATAAAAGTATATATTCCCACCGATGATCTTCCCAAAGTTGCTTTGGGCCAAAAGGTGTCTTTTACCGTGAGCGGATGGCCGGAAAGTTTTGAGGGCGTTGTGGAGGAGATAGCGGTCAAGGGTGAATTTACGCCGAAAACCATCCAAACCAAACAAGAGCGGACGAATGTAGTCTTTGCTGTAAAAATTGGCATTAGCAATGAAGGGGGCATTCTGAAGCCCGGTATGCCCGCTGATGTGGTTTTCCCCGGCGGTGAAGAAAATGATTAAAACAAAGGAAGTGAGCAAGTCCTTTGGGGCCGTTCGGGCTGTCCGGGAAGTGGATTTGCAGGTGGAAAAACAGGAAATATGCGGTCTGGTCGGACCCGACGGAGCAGGCAAAACCACCCTCATACGGATGATTTGCGGGCTTGTTAAACCCGATGAGGGCGACATATTTATCCTGGGCGCAGCACCGGAAAGGTTGGCCGAAAGGGAGCATCTGGGTTATATGCCCCAGCGTTTTAGTCTCTATGGGGACCTGACGGTGATGGAAAATATCAATTTTTTTGGCGCCATGTATCAACTGGATAGGAAAACCATTCTCAGGCGGGCCGGGGAAATTTTGAAGATTACCGGCCTTATCAATTTTAAGGACTACCTAGCCGATAATCTTTCCGGCGGGATGAGACAAAAGCTGGCTCTGACTTGTTCGCTGGCAACCCGCCCGAAAATTCTCCTTTTGGATGAGCCTACATATGGCGTGGATCCCCAATCCCGTAAAGAATTTTGGAAAATCCTTTACAATCTAAATCAAGGCGGTATGACCATTCTCATTTCAACACCGTATATGGATGAGGCCGAGCTGTGCACCAAGGTGGCCTTTCTGGATCGGGGCAGGGCGGTAAGGATCGATTCGCCCCAAGGGTTTAAAGAGAGCTATCCTTATACCATTCTGGAGCTGGAGGCCGATTTTAAAAAAGCAGCTTTTTTAAAAGATATTTCCGGGGTGCAGGATGCTTACTTTTTTGGTGACCGTTATCACCTCGTGCTGGATGAATCGGCCAGTGCAGGCAGCGTTAGGTCTGCCTTGGAGGAGCAGAATATCTTTACCGGATCCCTGCAGGTAATCGAGCCTTCCATGGATGATATCTTCGTATCTTTGGCCGAGGAAGAGGCGAGCTGATGGAATATGCTGTGGAAACCCGGGATCTGACCAAGGCTTTTGGCAAATTTACGGCTGTCGATAAACTGAATATAAAAATTAAACGAGGGGAGATTTACGGTTTTTTGGGCCCCAACGGGGCGGGAAAGTCTACGGCTATCAGGATGCTCTGCGGCATCCTGGAACCTAGCGCAGGATCGGCCGTTATTTTAGG
>CAZAQM010000172.1:0-4422 GCA_964487385.1 uncultured Dethiobacter sp. | reverse complement strand
TCAAGATGATCGGAAGAGGCGACCTCCACATCCTCCCCCAGTTCCTGCAAGTCGGAGACCAACCGCTCGATAAAGGCGTCAGCCGTCTGCCCCTCCGCCGTAAAGACCACCTCGATGTTTTTTCCTCCCAGGTAAGAGCGGGCCTTGCCCCTGACCTGATAGGCATCATAGACGATGATGATTTTTTCCCAGAGCAGGGGGGCGAATTCATCCAGAATATCTGCCAGCTTGGCCCTGGCAGCCTCCAAATTCTCCTGGCTTAAAACCTCAAAATCCGGCCAGTTATTGATAATGTTATAGCCATCAACCAACAACAGGGACATTTTCTCTCTCCTAGTGAAATTAAAGCCTCATACCGCGTTGGCGATAAATCTCATACATAATAATTCCCCCCGCCACGGCGGCGTTCAACGAAGAAATCGCCCGGCCAGTGGGAATGCGCAGAAGGAAATCACATTTGTCCTTGAGCAGCCTGGAAAGGCCCCGGCCTTCGCTGCCAAGAATGAGAACTAGGGGAAGCTGAAGATCCGCCTCATAAAAAGGCAGATCACCATCCATATCGGCCCCCATCACCCAAAGCCCCTCATTTTTCAGAAAGTCCACCTCCCTGGCCAGGTTGACAGCCTGGGCAACTGGCACATGAGCCAGGGCTCCGGCAGAACCCTTGAAGACAGCCGGGGTAACCCCGCAGGCTCTATCCCGGGGAATAATCGCTCCGCCGGCACCGGTCAGGGATGCAGTGCGCAGCAGCGACCCAAAGTTATAGGGATCCTGCAGATGATCCAGCATGAGCAGGAAGGAGGTCCCGCTTTCCTGTTGGGCCCGCCGGAGAAGTTCCCGGGAGCTGAGATAACGGTAGGGGGCCAGGTAAGCAAGGACACCCTGGTGGTTTTCGCCCGGCGCCCTTTGCTCCAGCACAGCTCTGGATTCCCGGATGATGGGGATCCCGCTGCCGTCGGCCAGCTTCCTGATCTGTTCGATGGCCTCCCCGCCTGCCCCTTCGTGCAGATGGATCCTTTGCACAGGCAGGGAAACTTTTAATGATTCCAGCACGGGGTGGCGTCCCCAAACCAGATCGTCTTCCTTTTTTTTGCTGTTTTTTTTCTTCACCTTTTCCCCTCTTCGCCATGATACTTTTTCAGGATGGCCAGAGCCTCTTTTTTCGTAGGTATTTTCCCCCGGCAATCCTTATGCTGCAGAGCATTTTCCGGGCAATAGCCCAGAACCTGGCAATTGGGGCCCGCCTGGGCAAAGAGATCGGGAGCGGCCTCCTTGCAAAGGGAGATCATTTTCATAGCCATATCCCGGATCTCGGCCTGGGCATTTTTGCAGCATCTGATGGCAAACCAATCCATGAGGGCATGTGCATTCATGCCAATAAGGCCTTTAAATTCCGTGGCCTGGGGTTTAAGATAGCGCAGATCCTCTTCGGGTATTTTCTCCTCCACGCCCCGGGAATACCAGGCCTCGATCATATTTAAAATCAATGCGGCATCGATTTTCAGATGGAGATACTTCAGCCGATCCTGGTCAAAAAAATGGTCTAAGGGGGTTCCATCCTGAAATTTGAACATACCAATTCCCAAGGGAAAATCGAGCGACAAGTCCCGGATATTCCTGGGCAGAACCACATCGAAGGAGCGTTTGCCCTTCTTGTCGGCTCGGCCGGATTTAATGATATATGAGGCAATCCTTTTTCTGACAAGCTGGGTTTCCGTAACCCTGGAATATCCTTCCACGCCGAAAATAAAATAGTCGAACTCCACAGCCGCCTTGTGCCCGCTGTTAATAATCTTATCGACCAGCCTTTTATCGTATGGGGAGGCAACTATTTCATCCAGCGATCGCTCGGATCTGACAAATTTTGCAGCAATATCAGTATAGACCTTACCTCCGCCAGCGAGCAGAACCACTTTGCCCTCCCCAACGTTTGCCAGGTTCATCTTTTCACTTCTCCCCGCCCTGGATTTTCCAGCGTACTCCTTGCGGCGTATCTTCCAGAAGAATGTTTTTTTCCTTTAACTGCCGGCGAATGGCATCGGCCAGTTCCCAGTTCTTTTCACGCCTGGCCTTTTCCCTGGTGTCGATCAGCTCTTCGATCTCTTTGTCCAAAGAGGCGGCGGATTCCAGTCCCTGGGAGAGGAAACCAAAGATCTTATTGATTTCCAGGTAAAAATCATAAATGGGCTGCAGGACATTCCGTTTTTGTTCCGGGTGGCGATCGAGATAGATATTCGTTCTTCTGGCCAGTTCGAAAAGCACGGCTATCCCTTCCGCGGTGTTGAAATCATCGTCCATCGCTTCGACAAAACGTTCCCGGCTGGTCTCCAGGAAACTTAACAGCTCCTGCTCCTCGCCTTGCGGATCGCCTTCGGCAACCTTTTCCAGGCGCTCCCGCAGCTTATAGAGGAGGGTGTTCAGCCTTTCCAGCGCCTTGCCGGACTGATCCAGGTGCTCCCTGGAAAAATTAATGGGGCTGCGGTAATGGGAGGAAAGCATGAAGTAACGCAGGACATGGGGATCTATCTCTTTTACCAGCCGGCGTACCGTGAGAACATTGCCCAAACTTTTGGACATCTTTTCTTCGTCGATGTTCAGATAACCGACATGAAGCCAGTGCCGGGCAAAAGGCCGGCCCGTGGCCCCTTCGCTTTGGGCAATTTCGTTTTCATGGTGGGGAAAGATGAGATCCTGTCCGCCGCCGTGGATATCCAGGGTATCGCCCAGGTAGGCCATGGACATGGCCGAACATTCGATATGCCATCCGGGCCTGCCCTTGCCCCAGGGGCTTTCCCAGGAAGGCTCGCCCGGCTTTGCGCTCTTCCAGAGGGCAAAATCCATGGGATGGCGCTTTCTTTCGTCGATCTCCACTCTGGCCCCCAGGGATAACTCTTCCAGGTTCTGCTGCGACAGCTTGCCATAGGGGGTAAATGAATCGACGTGATAATAAATATCGCCCTCCAGCTCATAGGCCATGCCTTTTGCCACCAGTTTTTCGATGAGGGCCACGATACCGGGGATATGCCGGGTTGCCCGGGGATGATGGTCGGCCGGCATTATTCCCAGCGCCTCCGTGTCTTCCCGGTAGGCCTCAATATACTTGTCCGCCAGCTCGCTCACGGCAATTCCCAGCTCGGCGGCGCGCCTAATCATCTTATCATCGATATCAGTAAAGTTTTGCACAAAGGTAACCTCCAGACCCCGGTACTGGAGATAACGCCTCAGCACATCAAAAATAAGAAAAACCCGGGCATTGCCGATATGAAAATAATCATAAACGGTGGGGCCGCAGGCATAGATACCGACTTTCCCCTCCTGCACGGGCTGCAAAGGTTCTTTCTTCCGGCTCAAAGTGTTATAAAATTTGATCATCTTTTATCCCCCCGCTGTTTTGTTCGTAAAAAAGTTACCGCATAGGCGGCGATCCCCTCTCCCCTTCCGGTAAAGCCAAGTTTTTCCGTCGTTGTCGCCTTGACGGAAACATTCCCGGCCGGCATATCGAGGGTTTCCGCGATGTTTTTTTGCATTTCTGCTATGTAGATGGAAAAACGGGGCCTTTCGGCGACGATCACGCTATCGATATTTCCAACAGCATAACCTGCTTCCCCCAGCAAAGCAAGCGTTTCCTTTAAAAGCAAAAGGCTGGAGATCCCTTTAAAACGCGGATCGCCAGCAGGAAAACGGTTACCGATATCCCCCAGGGAGGCAGCGCCCAAAAGAGCATCGATGATGGCATGGACGAGCACATCTGCATCGGAATACCCTGCCAGCCCATAATCAAAAGGTATGCTTACCCCCCCCAAAATGAGCGGCAGCCCCCGGTCCAAGGGATGAACGTCATAACCGATTCCAACCCTGAAGTTCAGCAGCTCGGACACACCTCCCCCCTCCCCTCATAAAAAATTCTGCATCAAAGGAAGTAAAGTGCCCTGGCAATGGCCAGATCATGCGGTGTGGTCAGTTTGATGTTGCCGTAATCTCCGGGAACGACCCTGATCGGCAGGCCTATCCTTTCCACAAGGACTGCATCATCGCTGCCCGCAAAACCTTCCTCCAGGGCAGCAAGGTGGGCCTGCCAAAGGATGGAAAAACGGAAGCACTGGGGGGTCTGCGCCAGCACTAAACGTTCCCGGGACGGCGTATCCCGCACAAACCCCCTACTGTCGAGGGCCTTGACGGTGTCTTTGGGAGTCACTCCGGCAATTGCCGCCCCATACTCCTCGGCAGCCTGTAGGACTGCCCGCACGAGGGAATCCTGCACGAGGGGACGCACGCCATCATGGACACAGACAATCGTTCCCTCCGCAAGGCCTTCCCCGCGGAGAAAATTCAGAGCATTAAAAACAGAGCTTTGCCTTTCTGCACCGCCCACAACCGTAAAAAACAGTTCTTTTATATCGGGGAAATACGGAAGCATGATCT